>JALHSU010000204.1 GCA_022865345.1 Candidatus Zixiibacteriota bacterium | reverse complement strand
GGGTGGGTGACGGGATTTGAACCCTTTTTGGCACCTCACGCAACTTGTTACGAAATGGGCTATTGCAAAGTTAGACAGAAAGTTCCCCACTTTGTGATAGCCCATCATAACCCATAAAAACCCAAGATAACCCAATCCAAGTTGGCACAAATTTGACACAGGCAGGGGAGGGTAGCCCGCCCCTACCCCTGCTTGCTCAGAATTACATCTGCCTGAAAGAATCTCTACAGGATTATTGCCTGAGCTTTTACTTAAGTGAAGCCTTGGAACAGGAACAGGGTGTCAGCATATTTACAGGTTGACAACAGGATAATCTTTCCTTTAATTATCTGCACGAGAAAAATCTTTCACACCAGGGCAAAATGATAGGTAAAACCATTTCACATTACAAAATCCTCGAGAAGCTGGGTGAAGGTGGGATGGGTGTGGTCTACAAAGCCCAGGACATTAAATTAGACCGCCTGGTGGCTTTGAAGTTTCTACCTCCGCACCTTACCTCTGAGTCTGAGGAGAAAGAAAGATTCATTCACGAAGCCAAAGCAGCATCAGCTCTAAGCCATACCAATATCACCACTATTTATGAGATAGATGAGTTTGAAGGGCAGATGTTTATAGTTATGGAATATTGTGAAGGTAGGACTTTGAAGCAGGTAATTGAGAAAGAAACACTACCCATAAAAAAGGTTTTGGATATAGGTATACAGATATGTGAAGGTTTAGTTATGGCTCACGAAAAGGGCATTGTGCATAGGGATATCAAATCAGATAACATAATGCTTACTCCTCGTGGACAAGTAAAGATAATGGATTTTGGTTTGGCGAAATTAAAAGGAGCCACCAAGCTCACCAAAACCCGCTCGACTTTAGGTACCCTTGCTTATATGTCTCCAGAGCAAGCTCAAGGCGAGGAAGTAGATTCGAGAAGCGATATTTTCTCTTTTGGAGTTGTCTTGTATGAACTGTTAACCAAAAATCTACCTTTTGGTGGAGAACATCAGGCAGCCGTTATCTATTCTATCATTAACGAAGAACCACAGCCGATTGCTCGGTTCAACAATCAGGTTTCTGCTAAGTTGGAGGATATAGTCTCCAAGGCACTGGCAAAAGACAGAGAGGATAGGTATCAGCACGCTGATGAACTGTTGGCGGATTTGAGAAGGGAAAGAAAGAGCCTGGATTATCTGAAGACCGGACAGATTCCTAAAGAGGTTATTGCTCCTAAATCCAAGAGGAGACTTCTGCCTTTTGTAATTCCTGCCTCAGTGGTTTTTATCTTAGTTTTACTTTTCTTAATTCTGAAACCTTTCAAATTTGAAATAGCCCCTGAAAAAGGTGCAGTAGCCAAGGAAAACTCATTAGCTATAATGTATTTTGAGAATTTGGTGGATAGAGAGGATAAGGGAAGGTTGGGTGAGATAGTAACTAATCTCTTGATAACCTCTCTTTCAGAATCACAATATATGAGAGTTATTTCGAGTCAGAGATTATATGATATTTTGAAGTTGATGGGAAAGGAAGGAGCCAAAATCATAGACAAGAATGTTGCTTCCGAAGTAGCCAATAAAGCCAATGCTAAATGGATGGTATTAGGCGGTATCGTTCAAGTGGAACCGAGGATGGTAATAACCACTCAGTTGGTGGATGTGAAGAGTGGGCAGGTGATAGCATCTCAGAGAATAATGGCGCAAACAAAACAGGATATATTCTCCTTAGTTGACACACTGGCGCTGGGAATCAAGAAAGACCTCTCCCTTCCCGCTCAAGCGGGGAAAGAGGAAACTCCTAAGGTGGCAACTGTTACCACCCACTCGCAGGAGGCATATCGTTACTATCTGGAAGGGAAGGACTACAATAGTAAACTTTACTATGCAGAGGCAGAGAAGAGTTACAAGAAAGCTTTAGAATATGATTCCACTTTTGCTATGGCATATTTAGGGTTGGCTTCGATTGCATATAATGTAGGCGACCCCGAGTTAAAAGAATTAATAGCCAAAGCAGTAAAATACTCTGATAAGGTTAGCCAGAAGGAGAAAATGTATATTCAAGCTTGGGAAGCAATTGCATCAGAGAATAGAGTTCAGTGTATTAAAGTACTGCAAAAGCTTGTAGAACGTTATCCGGATGAGAAGCAGGCGTTTTTATTGTTAGGTCAATTGTATCGCAGCTTGCGAAAGTTTCAAGAAGCAGTTCATTGTCTTAGCAAAGCCATTGAGATGGATTCCCTTTATAGGGGTGCTTATAGGATACTTGCCTATGTTTATGATGACAGCGGAGACTATGAGAAATCAATTTGGGCTATTAATAAATATATAGCTTTAGCTCCGGGTGAAGCCCTTCCTTATGATACAAGAGGCAATCTTTATGCCTACAACGGGAAGTTAGACCAGGCAATTGACTCTTACAAAAAGGCTTTAGAGATAAAACCAGACTTCTATAGGTCCCTGTCAAAGCTGGGGCATATGTATCTATTCAAACGAGATTATCCTAAAGCTGAAAGCTGCTATAAAGAGCTTGCCTCTTGCAGTGATAAACGCACTCGGTCAGAAGGGAGGACTTATCTGGCTTATATCCCTCTCTATCAGGGGAAGTTTAATCAGGCTCTTAAAATCTTAGACCAGGGGATTGCGGCTGACCAGATGGAGAAGACAGAAGATTGGACTCTTGCCGATAAGTATTGGTGCAAAGTTGCCGCCTACGAGGCCTTAAGAAACTATCCCTTGGCTTTAAGGGAGCTTGAACTGACCCAGGAGGTTTTCGACCGGGCCTACCCCGATGACCCGGTGGGTCTCCGGCCTTATTTAGTCGATATTTTAGTGGCGAGCGGGAATATTGCTAAAGCCGAGGAAGTTGCCCGCACCTTAAAAAAGCGCATCGAGGAAAAGGGTCCAGCCCTAATGTTCTTCTACTGGAATGCTTCGGGCTCCATTGAACTGGCCAAAGGAAATAAAACGGCCGCTGTAGACTACTACAAAAAAGCGTATAAGGAAGCCAATACCACATACTTCTGGTTGCGCTATCTACTTGCCAAAGCCTACTTAGAATCAGGCAACCTGAGTGATGCAGTAAGCGTGCTGGAGAAAGCTCTTTTAAGATATGATGATATTAGGGCAGGAGAAACGTTGAAAGGCGTGATGGCTTACTATCTTTTAGGATTAGCTTACGATAAATCAGGCTGGACTGATAAGGCGATTGAGAAATATGAGGAGTTTCTGGATATCTTGAGAAATGCTGACCCGGGGATACCTGAAGTTGCAGATGCAAAGGAAAGGCTACAAAGACTGAAGGGGAAAACGTAAATAAGAGTTAAGGTACTACGAGTGCATTCATTTCATCAATGAAATACCCATAGAAACCCACGATAACCTAATCCCAATTGAAACAAAATTGAAACAGGGGGAGGGGGTAGCCCCCCCCTACCCGTTTACATTCAATAATATGTTTGACTGAGAGAATCAATAGGTGTTTTTTCAAGCAAACCTTACTTGAGTGATCTGATTCATAACTGCATTCCTCAGAGATTTAGTGCCGGTTCGAACCCAGATGTAGTATTTCACCTCTCCTTTTAAAAGTGAAATTTATTTCACTTCAGGGGTAATTTCACCCCCTAATAGTCGGCTTGTCAAGCAAAAAAATTCCCACTTTAGCCAAAGTGGGATTCTCTGTAATCTATCTTTTGGCGACCACTTCATTTAGTAATTGAGTTTTCAAAGCACATCCTGGTTTTTCCAATGGCTTGAAAGCTGTTCTCTGCGTAAGGGTTGACAAAGGATTTGGGCAGGGTCTTTGTTGGGGGGGGAAGCTTGCAAGTGAATGCCGAAGAATGCAAACATGATGCTTAATGAATTACAAAAGACAAGAGATCTCTTCCCGCACATTGGTCAACAAACAAAAGCGATGCCAGTTATTAATGCAGAATCACTTAAGGAATTGGAATAGCCTAAACCATCCTTTTCTCTTGAAAATATCCTAAGACCGAACCGAATCAAAAAGCCCTTGGGAGTCCTAATTAAAATATATTATCCCCGCCGGAACCAGGCAGGCTTCACCCCTCAGACTAATATATTTGATATCCTCAGCAATTGTGGAATTTTCTTACAGAGCTTTCTTAGCGTGCTTCTTCAGTCTTGCACTCTTCCTAAGAAAATACGAAATGCCCAGAATCACAGCCACTACAATTAGGATGACAGTTATTAACACTCCTCTTCACCTCCTTTTCTACTCTCTCTATTTCGCCATCTCCATGAGGGTTTTGATCAGATTGATCACTGCTGGACCAGCCAGTATCACCAGAAGCTCGGGAAAGATCAACAAAACTAATGGGAATACCAGCTTCACCTGGGTTTCGTGAGCAGCTTCTTCAGCCTGCTGGCGGCGTTTCACGCGCATTGAGTCCGCCAGAACTCTCAGGGAATTTGCGATGCTGGTTCCCAGTTTTTCCGTTTGTATTAACATTACGACTAGAGACCGAAGCTCATCCACCCCGGTTCTTCGAGCTAAGTTCCGAAAGGCGTCAGCCCTGGTCTTACCAATTAGAATCTCTTGATTAACCAAAAAAAGTTCCTCGCTTAAAGCTTTATGACTATTCTTGGTTTCCTCCGTTATCTTCTGCATCGCCGCATTCAGGCTCAAACCCGCTTCCACGCACACTACGATCAAGTCCAGAATACTGGGGACGGATCTTCTGATTTGCTCTCTTCTTTGGCGGACTTTGTGAAGGACCCAGAACCAGGGTAGACATCCTCCAACGAACACCCCTGCTATCGTAAGAAGAGCTACCACTTCGGGCTGAAGGTGAAAATAGAGTGATAACGAGATACTCAGTATACCCAAGAAAAGAGCCCCGAAAAGTCTAAGTCCATAATAGTTGAAGACGCCCTGCCGACCACGGTATCCCGCCTGAGCTAGCAAAGTTCTTATGCCAGCCGCCTGTTCAGAGCCCAAACCCAAAAGCTTAGAGACTCCTTTAAGGGAAGGAATCGCATTTTTCTCTTCTTCCTCCCCCTTTGGTGCTCCCGCCAAATCTTTCAAACGAAGATGCACCGGATCTTTGGATCTGGAAAGGAAATACAAAAGCACAAAGGAAAAAAGGAAGACTGCCAGAAAAACAAAACCAATAATCAGATAAATAGACATGGCACTCCTTAAATTCGGATATTCACTATTCTTCGTATCACCCAAATACCCACTAACTGCATAAATATGGCGGCGCCTAACAAGTAGTTACCGACCTTTTCCACCAGAAGGATCCTCAGATAATCTGGATTGAGCGCGGTGAGTACCACGGCCACGACTATGGGAAGCACGACTAATACAAATCCTGAAAACCTTCCTTGCGCGGTGAAGATTCTGACCTCTCTTTTCAGGCGGAACCTTTCCCTTACGGTGTTAGCTATCTTCTCTAATATCTCCACTAAATTACCACCGGTCTTCTTTTGAATTGAAAGTGCTGTTATCATAAGTTCCAAATCCTCACTTTCTACTCGCCTCCCCATATTAGACAGAGCCTCAGAGGAGGCCACGCCTAAGTTCTGTTCTTCAAAAGCGATCGCGAACTCAATTCCTACCGGGTCGGGAATTTCCTTTGCCACAAGGCTCAAAGCGGATTCCAGGGAAAATCCAGCTTTAAGGGCATTGGCCATCAAATTAATGGCTTCGGGCAAAAGGGACTCGAATTCCTCTTGTCTTTTTCCTCTCTTCCTCTGAACGTAAGCATAAGGCAAAATCGCACCGACAAAACCCATAGCTAAAGCCAAAGGGAATATTTTCAAGAAACTCATAACCAGAAGAAATAGCAGTCCTCCTAAAGATAGCATCCCTAATACCAAAGCACCGGCTTTAATGGGTAAGCCAGACTGGTCTATGAGATGCTGAAGTTTCCCGGAGAATCGGAACTTGGAGAGTATACGATGTAGGTAGGGAATACCGCTTAAGGTGTCATCTCTCAAGATAGGATAGACCACTCCATTTTCTCGTGGGATCTCCGAAGTCAGTGCCTCCAATCTGGCCCTTACTCGCCGGTTTTGCCTTCCTACTTTCTCACTGAATAGCAGATAGACTGCCACCACGCTTAAGAAAGCGGAGGCGAATACAGCCAGGACGATGTGGTATGACATAGACTGTTTGCCTTTTAAGGACTGAAGAGTTCTGTGGGAAGATGGATGCCCGATTTCATCATTCTTTCCATGAACTTGGGCCGGATACCAGATGGTCGGAAATTTCCCAAAACCTCCCCATCTTTACCCACTCCAGTTTTCTCAAAGTAGAATATCTCCTGCATGGTGATGGTCTCCCTTTCCATTCCCACAATCTCAGATAAGCTGGAGATCTTGCGACTGCCATCGCTGAATCGGGTGACTTGGACCACTACGTTGATGGCGGAACTGATCAGCTCCCGGACGGCTTTCTCGGGTATCTCAATCCCGGACAGAAGCATCAGAGTCTCCAACCGGAGAAGCACGTCTCGGGTGCTGTTGGCGTGAATCGTGCTTAAGGAACCATCATGTCCAGTGTTCATCGCCTGAAGCATATCATATATCTCAGGACCTCTAACTTCGCCTATGATAATTCGATCTGGCCTCATTCTCAAAGCATTGCGGACTAAATCTCTCTGCGTCACTCCCCCCCTTCCTTCAATGTTGGGTGGTCTAGTCTCCAACCTTACCACGTGAGGCTGCTGCATTTTCAGCTCGGCTGAGTCCTCGATAGTTACTACTCTTTCATCCAGGGGGACAAAGGCGGATAAGATGTTCAAAAGGGTGGTTTTTCCCGCACCAGTCCCGCCAGAGATCAACACGTTAAGCCGACATCGCACCATCCCCTTTAGCAATTCCGCTATGGACAGTGTTAAGGACTTGCTCTCCAAAAGATCCTCCATGCTCAACACATTGACACGAAATCTGCGAATGGAAAGAATTGGTCCGTCTAGAGCTAAAGGAGGAATTATGGCATTTACCCTAGAGCCATCGGGAAGCCTGGCATCCACCATAGGAGTGGATTCATCTATCCTTCGTCCCACCTCCGATACAATCCGATCTATGATCAGGAGAAGATGATTATCATCTTTAAACTTAGTATCAGTCAATTCCAATTTGCCTCGTTTTTCGATATATACCTGATTGCAGGTATTCACCAGAATATCGGAGATGTACGGATCGTGCATATACTGTTCAATTGGACCCAAGCCCAGAGTCTCGCTCTGTATCTCTCTGATCAGCCGATCCTTGTTATCCTGGCTCAAAAAGAAATCTTCTTCCGAGAGAAATCGTTCTAATACTTCTTTTATCTGCCCTCGTAAAGTGCTCTTATCCAGAGCAGTCAAAGCCGTCAAATCCAAGCTATCAATAAGCCTCTTCTGCAGCTTAGATTTTAACTCTTGAAAACTATCCCGCTTGACCACCGGAGCTGTCCCTGGATTCTCCTTTTCACCTGGTTCAGCTTCCTGCTTTTTTCTAATCCCAAATCGCTCTCGCAAATTCATGCAGCTACCCTCTTCTAAACTATGGTTTCCTCTCCATATGGAAGCTTAGGCTCCATTCAGGTATATGATTAGCCAATTCTTTGATGCTTTGCGCCACCTTGGAAGTTCCTTTACGGCTAACCAGGGGGATTCCTGTGTTGATCGCCTCAATCACCATGGGATAATCATTGGGGATCATCCAGCTTATCGGGTGATGAAGCGTTTTTTCCATCTCCTCAGGTTTTATAGGATCCCTTTTGTCTATGCGGTTGACCACCAGCCTAACTTTGTCCCGAACATAGTCTAAATCCCGAAACGCTCCCAAAACTTTCTTAGCCGCTCTAACGGAAGAAATGTTGGGAACGGTAACCAAGATTACTGTATTTGAGAGGTCAAAGACCTCGAGATTTTTGGAATCAAATTTGTGGGACATGTCAACGATTACGTAGGAGAATATCGATCTTAAGTGTTGCAGAATTTGATTTATCTGAGAAGAGCTGATATTCTCCGAATCCGCTGGGTTTTTAGGCTCGGCCAGAACAAAAACCCCTGATTCATGACGGGTCATACAGCTTTGGAGCTTCCCCGGATCAACCTCACCGTGTTGGTTTAACACATCGACTATACTATACTCAGGTGATAGATTCATGAAACTGGTGATGTCGCCAAGCTGGAGGTCTAAGTCAATCAAAGCTGTTTTCGTATCCGTGACCTGAGAGAGAGCAACCGCCAGGTTGACCGCCAAAGTGGTCACTCCCATTCCCCCTTTCTTGCTGAATACTGATATTATTCTGCCTCTCTGACCTGCATGAACTTTTTTTTGTCCTTTGATTTTGATTACCTTCTCTATGGCTTCTTTTATCTCATTGGCATCTATAGGTCGACTGAAGAACTCCTGGGCACCAGCTCTCATGGCGGAGATAACCAGCTCGGGATTTTTTTCGAACGAGCTGACAAATATGGCAGATTCCGGGAGCTCCAACTTTATCTGCTCCATCCATCTTAGGGTCCTGCTGGAATCCTTAGGCAGCTCTAGAATTACAATATCTGGTTTTTTTGTCCGGATACCTTCCGAGACTTCATCAGTATTTGGGGCAGCTAGAAACAGCTCCACATTACCCATCAACTCAAGCTGGATTTGTATTGATTTTCGGATAGACTTATCTGAGTCCACTATTATTATTGAGAGCCTGTCTGCCATAATTCTCCTCTATTACTAAAAGTCCATTTAGGAGCGTTTGCTCTTAGGTAGCTCAGATTACCTGGACAAGCTAAAAACTTAACACTCCTAAAACACCTCTCCCTTCTTCGAAAAGCGGAGAGATGGACAATCAGCGTAAGGTCATTATCTTACCAGAGTCACTGTGGTTAAGAAGCCTTCCGGACATTCCGGGCAAGGTTCACCCTCTGTTACTAATTTCATAAATCGACCAGTTATGTCAGCCGCATTGTGACCCTCGACAAAAAGCACCAAGAGCTTGGATACGACCAGATGTTGTGGTGGCCCGGGCTGTAAACCTAAGGTAGGGTCAAAAGCAGCCAATTTTATCACTCTGGGGCTCACTGGGAAAGCAGAATTTATAACCCTGTTTGTAACTGGGTCCCATTCCGCCCCAGGATCCTGATTGATTAAACCTTCAACTCCCTGACTTGTCGGACCCACCCTGTGACCAGGATATCTATAGAGTAAGTCTCCTATGGAAACGACAATGGAAGGGTCGTAACAGCCTACTATCCATTCTTTATATAGATCCGTTCGAGGATTGCCTTCATTTATCGGTGGAAAGCATACTTCAAAGTACCATTCCGATTCCCACTTGTCAGCCTTATTTGGTTGTATGATCACCTGATCTCCGACGTCATCCGGGACTCTATAGCCGGTTATATTGGGGTCATAAGACTCGCCCGGATCCCATATATGATCACTATCCGCATCCGCCCATTTGTCGGGGATACACCAGGGCCGAACACAACTCACTCCAGAGATGGGCATAACCCTGGCTGTGGCTGTGGCAGCCATTTCTCCTTTGTTCTCCAACAATGGGTCGAGCACCCTGAGGAAATAGAGCGTCACCGGGTCACCAGTAGCTTTTCTGCGATGGGTTTTGACCGTTACCGTACCCGAATCGTAGTCGACGTCCACATCATCGTCGCCTATAACCACCGGACGCTGAATATCCTGAATCGCCAGATTGAGACCAGCCACTCTTATCGCCTCCGCTCTGGCCTCGGCTACAGCAGTGGCTTCATCACCAGTGCTGATCGCCAACGCCGTCGCTCCAGCTAAGGCGGAGGCATCCGCCGCATTCTGAAGCTGGGTCTTGGCTAACTGAATCAAAGACATGTCGATAACTAAAACCGCAAAGCCAAAGATCATCACGATGGCAACGACAACCATTATCATAGTTGCCCCTCTTTTGTCTTTTAGCAGTCCTTTCAAAGGTCTCATTTTTGAATCATCCATCTTACTGTGCTCAACGTCCATCTCTAAATTTGCCAAACAAATCAAGCCCAAGATCTAAGGCTCCGCACTACTTCTTATCCAACTATCCTTTTTTTAAATTCCACCCTTATGCGTTTTTTACTTTGCATGATGCCATCTGCATTTCGCAGTTTGCCATCCTTTTTTCTCTGTTTTCTTCTCTCTTCTCAAGTCAAGGGTTTACTTCTTCACTTCCTCTTCCCCCGGAAGTGGGGGAATAGTCTCTTCTGCTACAGAGTTTATTATCCTAGGTGAAACTATAATTAAAAGCTCGGTCTCGGATTTGGTAGTCTCCCTTCTGCTAAAGATAAGATTCAGGATGGGAATATGACCTAAAATTGGAACTCTCTTTATGGTCTTGGACTCTTCTGAGGAAAACAAGCCACCTAAGACCACTGACTGCTGGGAATTCAGCTCCACGGTAGCCTCCGCCTTGCGTGTGCGAAGGGCTGGGATAATGTAACCTCCGAATGAAACCACGTTCGCATAATCTAAGCTAGACACCTCCGGCGAGATCTTCAAGTTGATCAGGTTGGAATCCACGATGGTGGGAATGAAATGCAACCTAGTCCCGTATTCTTTCCACTGAATGCTCACGGAAGGAACCCCTCCAGCACCCACTGTCTGAGCCACGGGGACGGGGATTTCCCCACCCACCAAAAAGCTTGCCTCTTCTCCGCTCAAAGTGAGAAGCTGAGGATTGGCCAAGAGCTTCAAGTCACCCTTTTGCTCCAGCGCTTTAATTATGGTGGATAAGTCTTCCTTATTTCCCAACCACTTTATCACTGCGGTGATTCCGTCTTGAGCCAACAGTTCCCGACTGTGTTGGTCCGGAGAAGTTGCTTGTCCGGCATATGTACCCACCGTCAACTCCTTGCCCGGCTTGACGTCACGGTCGAGTAGCAGAAAGTCAAGTCCATACGCACTTAACGCAGATTTATTAACCTCGCCCACCTTCACTTCCAATACCACCTGCTGTCCAGAGATATTGCGCTCCACCTTGACATCATACATGGTATGCTTTTTGGATTCCCCCCACACCGCCAGAGAAGTAACTCCTACCCCCTTACCAATAATCACCAGCTCTGTGGGCGTAACCGACACCACGTCTGCTATCTCTTCATTGGCTATAGAAACGATTTGAATCTTCTCCGGATAATTCAAAATTATGGATTTCCCTTTTACCACTCTTAATAACTGCTGCTGGGCGGATAAGGGGGGGAGGAAAAAGACAAAAAGAAGAAGCAATGTAAATAGAACTAAAAATCTGCCCCTCGTAACCTCGGCTCTTTTTCTCAATTTGATCACCTCTTGTAAATGTATTTTAAGAAAAAATCTCTTTAGCGTCTACTTATTTTCCTCTTTCGTTTCAGGCATGGCTGGAGTTTCCGACTTCTTCTTGGTTCCCTTTATAATTATCATCGTGTCAGGTTTTGTCGGCGCCTTCGATGCCGACACCTCCTTGACTCTATAAACTACCCTGGGTTCAGGCTTCTGTTCGAAGGTTCCTTTCAACATTCCGCTTTTGCTGAGCAAGCCAACCTTCACTGTGTCCTCATCCGTCGGATTTCTTAAAGCCAAATTAAGTTTCCCCTGATTGGAGGCTAAGGCTAAAGCTTGAGCTCCGTCAGGATCAACCAATAAAGTCACTGCTTGAACGGTGATAACTTTGTTCTCTTTCTGTTCGGTCTTTTCTCCTGCCGCCAAAACCTCCACATTCTGGAGAATGGTTTTAGCAATGGCGTCATCGTAGCTTCCTCCGGGACGGCGAGCCGTTAAAATAACGTCCACCCTGTCACCGGGGAGGATGAAGCCGGAAACCCCGGAGACCTTGTCTACCTGAATGGACGAAGCTCTCATGTTTTTGCTGATCAAAAGAGAAAGACCTCCCCCTTTGGAGGAGAGCTTTGAATCCAGTATCGGCTC
>JALHSU010000203.1 GCA_022865345.1 Candidatus Zixiibacteriota bacterium | reverse complement strand
GGCACACCAGCCCGATGACCAGGCCCATTGGAGATTATAACCACCCAGCCAGCCGCTCACATCCAGTACTTCGCCGGTAAAAAATAGCCCCGCCACCGGACGAGCTTCCATGGTCTTGGATGAAATCGCATTACAATCTACTCCCCCCAGAGTGACCTCCGCGGTTCGGTATCCCTCGGTGCCGTTTGGTTTGATGGTCCATTGCTGGAGCTGGGCTGAGATCTCCTTAAATTGCTGGTGAGAGATCGTCCGTAACGGGTTTTCTGCAAGATCACTCATTACCATTATCGCCACAAGACGTTTAGGTAAATATTCCGCCAAGACTGATTTCAACTTCCTCTGCGGGTGTTGTTGTTGCTGTTTTTTCAATACATCGGCCAGGTCGATCTCCGGCAACAGATTTATCCTGAGATCCTCGCCGGGTTGCCAATAGGATGACATTTGCAAGATGGCCGAGCCGCTCAAACCCCGGTGCGTAAATAAGATGTTTTCACAAAAACTTTGCCGTTTGTTACTGACCACGCCATCAACAGCAATGCCAGATAAGGTTGATAGTTTTTCTTTATCCTTGGGCTGAAGGGTGAAGGGAACTAAGCCGGCACGTCGCGGCCACACCTTGATGTGAAACTGCTGGGCAATCTCATACCCCAAAGGGCTTGCGCCTATCGCGGGTATGGATAATCCACCCGTAGCAACGACTAACGACTGGCAGATATAATTGCCCCGGCTGCTGTATACTTTGAAATGATGCTCACCCAGCTGTTCGATCTTTTCGATTTTCGTATTTAGCTGAAAGGAGATACCGGCCTGTTCGCACTCAGATAACAGCATGTTCAGAATGTCACGGGAGCTGCCATCGCAGAAGAGTTGTCCCTGGGTTTTCTCGCTAAAGGCGATATGATGCTTCTGCACCAATGTCAAAAAATCCCATTGAGTGTAGCGGCTGAGTGCCGATTTGCAGAAATGCGGATTATGGGAAATATAGCTGTCGGCATTTATATGGTAATTGGTAAAATTGCAACGCCCGCCACCGGACATCAAAATTTTCCGTCCCGGCTTTTTTGCATGATCGATAACCAGCACCTTACGGTGACGCTTGCCAGCTTCAATTGAGCACATCAGCCCTGACGCTCCAGCTCCAAGGATGATAACATCTGTTTTCTCAGTCAATAGGGGATGCTGTTTGATCACAAATTCTCTTGCATTAACTTATACCTGTGCCTTGTGCACCTGATATGAGGAGAGTTGTGTAGGGACAGAACAGTGTTCTGTCCCTACAAAGCTTCTGACCTACTATCTCTGCGTGTTTCAGGAACGTGCACATTATAATTTTATTGTTTTTCACTTTGCTTTTTTTGCTCTTTTCGCACGAAGCAAAGTGCAGTAAGTGCACCAGCGACAGCCATCAAGGTAGCAACTCCTCCACCCCGAAAGTATAACTGGTTGCCCATCAAGGCAACACCTGATAGCGTAAGGAAAACGAAACCACCGATTAAGAATGTCCACAATCCAAAAAGGACGACGGATGTCTCAATTTTGTACTGAGGCGCAATTCGAGAGCCAGCCCAAATGAAGACACCAGCTATGATAAATGGTATCAGAAGGCGTTCAGGCAGTTCGGGGTATGGCTCTAAGAAGTTACTTAGTGTGGAGTAGAGTATCCAGTGCAGAGGAAAGGTTGCGAGCATACCAGCAATGAATGCGCCGGGGAGTACTGCTATCCAGCGAAGCCAGTACTTTAATCCTCTGTCCATTGCTTTTTATATCCTTTCGTTTTCACAGGGCAGTTGCCAGCGAACTGGTAATTATGTTGTGTGCTATGATCTCCAATCTTACTTTTCTTTTTATCTCATACAGCTTATCGGGGTTTAAAAGGCGACATCAAAATATTTCCTACTATTTCTAATACTGGTAATACCTTTAGCACAAATTTTATAACAAATAACACAAGAGCATATTTCCAGTTTAGGTATAATAGCATGAGAAAGATTGCCCACTGGAGCCAATAAAGAACACTCACCCATCCAGGTAGTGTAGGCTCATCAATCGGCAAAATCCCCTGACGTTTGGCTTGATTCAACCGGATGTCGAATGTGGTTATCGAAGCGACAAGAAAGTAAGCGACAGTGAGACCAATTATGAGCGGAGTCCATTGCATAAGCGGCACCTTTTTAGATAGAGATCATAAGCACCTGAACGTATATTAGACTTCCGAAACAATTTAATAAACATTGTGAATTTCGCACTATTACTTATCCGTATATTTTAACCGGTTAAGTCCATAACTGCAGATACATCATAGTGTTTACAAAATGCGGGAATTCCAATTCTCTCGCTAACCTTTGGAAAAAGATGTTTTGTATGCTTGATATAGTCTATTTAAATCATCTCCATCTATTATACCGTAATAGATAGTAGCACCGCTCATGGATTTTGCTAGCACAAATGCTTGTAATTGAAAGGTAATGCTTTCATCAATTTTTCCATGATACACAACAAAAAAGATTTCAGCTGCACTACCAACTAAACGGGCTATTTGGTCTCCGTTTTTCCCCATTTTCTTTGGGGTGAGTGTTCCTTTTGTGCCTTTACCCTTCAATGCAAATGCTGCCGCTCTGCGTTTTCCTTTATACTTAATTTTACTTGTATATAGATCGTTTTTCTCTCCACCCCAATCTTTGGGGGTATGTGTCTCTCCGATGATTTTTTGTAAACCAGTTTTTAGTTTAATCTCCGCCATTTTATCAAGCCGAAGCGAACTATCGATTTTAGTAACCCTTCTTACCCTATCAAAAGAATCAATATCATCAACTGTGACTGGTTTAATTTTCGGTTTCTTTCCCGGTACGATAATCTTGTACGTGGTAGTCGTAACACGTGGAGACTGTTTCGTCGGGTATTTCTTTGCTTTCTTGGGATCATCAAGAATAGACAATATTTTATTCTTATGATGTGTATAGGTCTCGTCTTTTCTATATGCGGTTTGATTATCTTTTTTTGTTTTTTCTACAATCTGATTAAGTTTACCCGCCTCTTGCAATACTCTAATTCTTGTTAATCCAGTCATCTCGACGATATCATCGACAGTTTTAACTTGCTTTTTCCCACGATAGATTGCTTCGAATACTTTGCGCCGATCCTCAGATTTCCCGATTATGGTGACAGCGTACAGAATATTCTCATTTAAGTTCGCACGGATATCAGCAACTTTTGTAAGCATAATATTAATCTTCGTGATGAACGATTGTTGAAATCTTTTGACTTACTCCTTTCAGCATCTTGTTAACAGTACCAGTTGCCACACCAAGTCGCTTTGTAATCTCTGCTTGTGAGAGCCCGCCCCTCCAGAGTTCAATCGCAAGCAAATTCTGTAGTAACTGAGCAATTCTTTTAAGGTCATCATTTGATTGTGCCACGGCTAATCCTCCTTTGTTTTTTTGGGTTACCATAACAGTTCATTTAAAGACGTCTAATATAAATCTATCCCCACTAATAAAATTACAATCTTTTATACAGTTCAAAGAAACCTCATAAAATGAAAATTAAATTATATCTGAAAGTAAAATAGCTTGCCTTATTTAAATATGCAAGTAAAATTTTTCGGTCAGGTCAGGGGAGAGGGAATAAAAAAAGGGCACGGCAGAACCGTGCCCTAAAAATACGGTCACGTTTCAACGGCTTATTTTATATCAAACTTTATGTTCATCTCCGAAGATAACTTCTCCAGTTGAGTATAGACCTTCTCCTCTAAAGGCAGACCATTTTTCTTGTAATACTCCGATTTCTCAAACTCTTTTTCCCCGTGGATGAAGACTCTGTTCTCGCCTTCAGCCTTATTGGAGCTTTTCAGCTCGGTGATCATCCGGTCCAAGGTGGTTTTGAATCTGTCCACAGGGATGAAGTTGTCGATATTTATCGCGCCGAAGAAATGGCCTACATTGGAGAATTTCTGGGAAGGGTCTCTTTTGGTATCTACATAAGGTCCGTAGGCTGCGCCGGAGAGAATCCCGGAGAAGATATCAACTAATACTGACATCCCGTATCCTTTATGCCCGCTGAACTCCTCGCCTGCGCCGCCCAAGGGGAGGACTCCGCCGCCTGCGGCTTTGGTCATATTATCTAAAACCTTTTTGGTGTCAGCTGTGGGGATACCTTTTTCATCCACTGCCCAGCCTAAGGGCAAGGGTTTTCCCAGGCGCTCATACACCTCTAATTTTCCTCTGGGAACGACAGTGGTAGCCATATCCAAAACCCAGGGCCTTTCCTTGCCAGCAGGGAAGACCACGCTGATCGGATTTGTGCCGATGATCATATCCCGGCTGAAAGTGGGAACGCCAAGAGGAGCTGAATTGGTCATAGAAATCCCGCACAGGTTTTCCTTTAATGCCATCATCGAGTAATACCCGGCAATTCCGTAATGGTTGGAGTTGCAAACCGTAACAAAGCCGACTCCGGCATCTTTGGCTTTTTTGATAGCCAGTTTCATCCCGAAAAGTCCGGCAGGCTGGCCCAGACCGTTTTCTCCGCTTATTGCCGCAGTGCACGGGGTTTCTTTCAATATCTTTGGCTCGACCCCGGGAAGAATCTTACCATTTTTGATCCCGTTGACATACCTCATCAATCTTGCAACCCCGTGAGAGGGGATTGCTCTCAAATCTGCCTGCACCAGGTTGTCTGAGGTTACTTCTGCATCTGCTTGCGGCACTCCAAGGTTGACAAATACCTGAGTACAGAATTCACTCAGCTTTTCGTCATTTACGGTTACTTCTGCCATCGCAACTCCTTTTTTAAAAGTTTATTATTTTCGAAAGTAGATGAATCAAAAACCTCGGTCTCTTGACTTACTTCCTGTAAAGGACAGAACAATGTTCTGTCCCTACAATTACAGCAAACAGGGCTTCCAACCTCGCAGTTTCAGGCTCTTTAATAGATGAGTCCGGAATCCTGGACTCCTGACTTGCACGTATGTTCCAGGCAGGGATAGATCAATCCGCCCTGGGGCATAATGTATGTTTTAAAATCGTCTCCGTGCTTGGATTTTATCTTGTCTAAGGCATCTTCAAGACTTTCTGCGTACTTGAAAAATCTCTGCTCTAAGAAATCTTTTTTCATCGAGGAGATGACATATACGTCATTTCTTTTAAGGATTTTCGAGTTGATCACTGCGGTATGCCCGCCTACCACTATATCTTTTTCCTTGGTACTGAGTAGCTCGTCCAGGGATGAAGCTATGGATAGCCATTTATCAAAAGTATCAGAGCCTAACCCTTCGCGTGATTCGGTCAGCATCACTATGGTTCCACTTTCTTTAACTACCTGCCTGGCATTGTTCATCGTCTTCATCGTCTGATATAAATTAACATCCTTGGGGTATCCTCCAGCACTGGCGATAACTGCATCAGCTAAGCGGTTGATTTTCACCTTGTAAAGTTTATTACAGGCGTCCACACCTGCATAAAAGGCATCTGTCAAATCACCGGCAACGATATTTACTATTTCCTTCTTATCGTTTATGACTACGTTTACCAGGAAGTCCACTCCAGCTTTTGCGGCGGCTTCTTCCATTTCTAAATTGATCGGGTTATCTTTTAGAGAGGCAATGGCTACGCCTGGTCTGCATACCATAGCGTGGTTTGCCCGGATGGACTCTCTGCCAGCTACTCCAGGCAGAATACCTTTTCTGCCGCCAGAATATCCTCCAAAATAATGAGTGGTAATAAGCCCGGTCATGACCACTAAGTCTGAATCTTTGATCAGCTTATTGACTAAAAGCTCATTCCCGGTGGAGAGCTTTCCAAAGGAGATTAAATCTTTATCACACTCGTGGCTAATTAACTTAAAGTTATCAACGATCTCATCCCCGAAATTATCCCGGTTTTCCTTGTCAGTATGAGGTCTGTGCGCTCCTGTTCCGACCAAGAAGGTGATATTCTCGCTCTTTATCCCGCCAGAGTTAAGCTCGTCAACGATAGGGAGGAGTAGGTTATGAGTTGGACGCTTGTAAGGGACACCCCGGGTGAAATCGCTGACCACTATAACTGCGGTTTTCTTACCCTTAGCTAACTCTTTTAGTCTTTTGCTCTTGATTGGATTCTGCAGTGCCTGAATTGTAGCCTGATTGACGTCTGAAAGCCCAGGGACTTTTTCCAATTCCAGAACTTTCAAGAGGTTTTTGTCCGGCAGAGAGAGTTCCTTATAAGAGTCGCCATATTTTAGGTTGATTTTCATAAGGTTCCTTTAAGTTTACATAATTTCTACGCAAATCAGAGAAAAAATATAGTATAACCGTTTTTGGTATGCAAGAACTTTTTTGTGAAATTTTTAACAAGAGGGATGAAAAGTACCTTAACAGTATCGCGAATATTTTTAGGCTGATACACGACCGTATAGAACAAGTTCACGACCTTAATTCGTTCAGGAAGAGTCAGGTGATCTCCGTGCGTGTAAAAAAAACTTCATTTTTTCCTTGACAACTGCACAAATGAGCACTATATTGAATAACGTATGATGAATGACGAATGACTAATAAAAAAAGATAAAGAGTTTAAGGGTTGAAGGGTCTAAGAAATGATTGCTCAATCTGGTTAAAGTACCTATGGCAGAGAAGAGGCAGGGTTTTAAGCCTTTAGCCTATAGCCTTCAGACTTTAGACTGTTTTTCTCGGAGGGGTAAATGGAAATAAAAAAGCTTTTAAAACATGGGATTCCAGAGAGGATAATCCAGACCTGGGAGGAAAACCAGGGGGATAAGCTTCTGCCTTTGCAGTCTTTAGCTGTTACCCGGTTTGGTCTCTTAGAGAGTGAGAGCCTGATAATCTCGGCACCCACTTCTTCGGGCAAAACCTTCTGCGGAGAGATGGCAGCAGTAAGCTCTATTTTCAAGCAGAGAAAAGTGATTTATCTGGTCCCACTGAAAGCCATAGCTGAAGAGAAGTTTGCTGATTTTCAGGAGAAATATTCAAGTCTGGGAATAAAAATAGCCATCTCTACCCGTGATAGAAGAGAATATGATTTGGACTTAGAAAAAGGGAATTTCGATTTAGGGATTTTGATCTACGAAAAATTCAACCAGCTTCTGCTTAAGAATCTGGATCTTCTGAAAAACATAGACCTCCTGATTATAGATGAGCTGCAGATGATAGGGGATAGTTCCCGTGGTCAGGTTTTAGAGCTGGCTTTACTCAAAGTTCTTAATTCCGGCTATAAGCCCCAGATAATCGGACTCTCTGCGGTCTTAGGAGAAGTGGAAGGATTAGCTTCCTGGTTAAAATGTAAATTGCTTTTGGAGCACAAAAGACCAGTCGAGCTTTTGCAGGGGATTTTATATAAAGGTAAATTCATCTACCGGAAACATAATTCTCAGGAAGAAGGGGAGGAGGAATTCATCGATATAGAGAGTGAGAATATCGACGAAATTCTTTTGCCGAACATACAAAAAATGCTAAACCAGGGTGAGCAGGTTCTGGTTTTTCTGAAAAGCAAGAATGAGACTGTAAATATGGCTTTGGGTTTTGCTGAAAAATTTAACGGAGAGGCTTCGTCCTCTGCACTGGAAAAGTTGACGGATTTGGAGGAAACAGGCTTAAAGGAAAAACTGGAGCTTTGTCTCCAGAAGGGTGTAGCTTTTCACAATGCAGACTTATCTTATGAAGAAAGAAACGTGGTCGAGCATTCCTTTCTTGAAAATGAGACTAAACTGATATTTGCCACCAGCACTTTGTCGATGGGGGTTAATCTTCCAGCCAGAACTGCATTCATCGAGACTTTAAAGTACGAGAGCGGTGATTTTACTGATAAGGGGGTTCTGGTTCCATTAAACTGGAACGAGTATGAGAATATGTCCGGCAGGGCTGGAAGATTCGGCATGGAAAAAGATTTCGGAAGGTCGATTTTGCTTGCAAATAACCAGTTCCATTTTGATTCGCTCTGGGATAAATATATCGAAGGGAAAGAGGAGAAATTAGTTCCGGTCCTAAATAAAATGGGTCTGGAAGATATCATCCTGGACCTGGTATCTTCCGGGCTGGCTAAGGATTATTCAGGATTGGAGAGAATCTTACTCTCAAGCTACTCAGCGATGTCAGGCACAGAGATTTCACCAGATGGAGGTCTAAAGACTTCCGCTACATCTCGAAAATTCGATTTCAATGGTAGCGGAAGGCTTCAGCCTTCCACTGTTCCTGTTGCCGTCTCAGTAGATGGAGGTCTAATCCCGCCTTTTGGCGGGACCGCTACGAAAGAAAAAATTTCTGAGTTACTTGAAGAGCAAATACTGACTTCAGACGAAAAAGATAGACTCTCCGTTACTACTTTGGGAAAAGCAATCGCTCTGCAGGGAATCAAATGCGAGACCGGTATGCAAATTAAAAGGAAGCTGGCAAACGGAACTACTCTTGAGGCGGTCAACTGGTTCTATGAGCTGCTGAAGACCGAAGACGGGGAAAGGATTTTTGCCCATCTTTCTTTTTATGAAATAGATAACAGAGTTTATCAGAATAAACTCAAACGCAGGTCAGACCGGATAGTCTCGCTGGATGAAGAGCTAAAGGAAATGCTGAAAGATTCAGCTCAATCTTCATTAAACCAGCTTTCCAGACTTAAACTATCTCTTCTTTTCTGCGACTGGATTACCCATATTCCAATACTTGATCTGGAAAGTGAATATGGAGTAAGAAGCGGCTTTATCTCTCAGGCGGCTCAGGAGCTTGCCTGGCTTCTGGATTCGGCTTCCGCTATTGCCAAAGTGATCAACTCTGAGAATAGTACAGTTAAATTCATGAAAAGCCTGTCAGTGCAGGTCCAGTTTGGAATAAATCAGGATATGATTGAATTAGCTAAATTGAGAATACCAGGTCTGGGAAGGGATTGTCTCTGGAAATTATTTCAAAAGGGGATTAACTCTAAAGAGCAGGTCAAAGAGATAGACTTAGTGGAATTGAAAAAGCTAATACCTGAAAATCTGGCTTGCAGGTTGAAAGATGAAATTAAACTGCTGGGAATCGGTAATAAGGGCAGGGGCACGTTGCAACGTGCCCCTGCGGTCTCCACCAAAAGAGAGTCTAATAAAAACGTCCTCTTTTTGGACGGCACCTTGATCAAAGGAAGATATACAGTTTTCATAGACAATAGGAAAATCTTCCTCAGCCATAAAAGCTTTAAATATCTCTTCAAATTAATTTGGGCGACTTTCAAGAAAGAAGGAGGATGGATCCATAAATTAGATTTAGAAGAAGGGGAAAACCAGGGGAAATATATTTATCGTCTAAAAAAAGAGCTTTCGCTCTCAGATAGAAAGCTCATAGAGAATAACCGCATCGGCTGTTACCGGTTGAACCTAATAAAAGAGAAAGTTCATTTAAATAAAAATGTGTTGGATAACTTCGAGGATTATGAGATTAAAAAACTTCTTGAAGAGATGGAGTAATTGGGGTGCATCAACTTGTTGATGCAACTAAAGATGTAGGTCGGG
>JALHSU010000202.1 GCA_022865345.1 Candidatus Zixiibacteriota bacterium | reverse complement strand
GTCCGAGCACAAAAAAGCAGCCAGACGAGCTTTGGAATTTGCCAGAAAACGTGGTTCTTCAGGCAGATATTTTATGCTAATCTTAGATGAGATCAACGTGGCTTTGAATCTGAGATTGCTTAAAATGGACGAGTTGATCAAATTCATAAAAAAAATGCAGAATAAAGTTCATCTGGTTTTGACTGGCAGAGGTGCTCCTAAGAAATTGATTCAGATTGCGGATCTGGTTACAGAGATGAAGGAAATCAAGCATCCTTTTAGAAAAGGGATACTGGCTCAGAAGGGGATTGAATTCTGAAAAAAAGGTGATAGGTTGTAGGTAATAGATAATAGGTGGTAGGGAAGACGTAAGATGTAAGGGCGATAAGAAAGTAGCGTCGGGCTTCACACCCGACGAGAAAAAACAACGTGGGGGACAAGCCCCGACGCCACGAAATAAAAAATAAAATTACTCCTCGTCCGAATTTGTCATCAAGACCCAAAATCGGGGATCCATAGGATTGGTGTTCTCACCAACGAGAGACTGGTCGTAAGTCAAAGACCAGCGTCCAGTAGAAAGATTCGCACTCCGAATTGTGACTAATCCTTGATTTATTTATTCCGATAAATATAAAAGGATATCTTGATCTAATCTTCTAAAAGGGGGGTCTTTTAGATTTTATTCTTTCAATCTGAAATATCCGAATCAAGAAAATATTATCTCAACTCTAAGCTATAGCACAGAGAAAAGTTATATCTTAGTTAATATAGAGTCGCAGGTATAATTTTTCCGAGTATTTATATGAGAAACAAAAGTAAGGAACAAGTCACAGTGGCAAGATCGGAGCTAATAATAGTGGTTGCGATTGCAATCTTAAGTGCAATAGTCGCCTTAACACACATTTTGGACGTTTTTCATCTTCTTTTTGCTCCAACTCCTTTTTTATCAGTTTTACTTGAGATTATTATAGATATAATTGCCGCTTCTATCATTGGTTTGATTACTATTACTCTACTCCGCAAATCTGAGGTAAAACAAAGAGAATCGGAACAAAGATTTAAGATACTTTTTGAGGGAGCAAATGACGGGATGCTTTTGGCAGATACAGAGACACGCATGTTCTATATGTGTAATAGTGCGATGTCTGAGATGCTTGGCTATGAACCAGATGAAATAAAAAAGATGAGGATTGATGACATACATCCAAAAGATGCTTTACCTCTTGTTTTAGAGCAAGTGAGAAAACAAGTAGCAAGGGAAATTTCAATTGCTGAAAATCTGCCGGTTAAAAGGAAAAATGGCAGTATTTTTTATGTGGACATTGCCGCAGCTCCTTTACTAATTGGCGGTAAAGCTTGTCTTTTGGGTATTTTCAGAGACATCACCGAGCGCAAAAAGGCAGAAGAGTCTCTACGGATCTCAGAAGAGCGCTATCGACTTCTTTTTGAACGAAACTTGGCTGGCGGTTTCCGAACGACGGTGGATGGAAGAATTCTGGATTGTAACGAGTCTTTCGTTCATATACTCGGCTATGATTCAAAAGAAGAGCTTTTCTCTGCCAGTGCCTGGGACTTTTATCTGGAGAAGAAAGATAGGGAAAAGTTTATTGCGCTTATTCAGGAACAGAAGATGCTTATCAACTATGAGATTTGTCATAAAAGAAAGGATGGTTCGATTCTCTGGGGTATTGAAAACGTAAGTCTTTTATCAGAAGAGAATCAAGGTTCACCGGTAATGGAAGGAACGTTAATAGATATCACTGAGCGCAAGAGAGCGGAGTTTGCACTCCAGCAGTCTCAACGAGAACTGATCATCAGGAATAAGATAGCCAATATTTTGCTTTCAATCCCGGATGAGGAAATGTACCGAGAGGTGTTACAGGTGATTGTAGAAGCTATGCAGAGTAAATACGGATTGTTTGGATATATAGACCAGGATGGAACCCTGGTCTGTCCCTCTTTGTCAAGAAATGTCTGGGAGAAGTGTAGTGTCCCGGATAAGAATCTGGTATTGCCACATGAGTTGTGGGGAGGGATCTGGGGTCGGGCTCTCATAGAGAAAAAAACATTCTATTCAAACCAGATTATGAAAGTGCCAGAGGGTCATGTGCCTTTATCCAGAGCGATGGTTGTGCCTATCATCTATCAGGAGAAGGTAATTGGAGTTGTTATGGTAGCTGATAAGACAACAGACTACGGTGAAGAGGACCGAGAGTTACTGGAAACCATAACCTCCCGTATATCCCCGGTGTTATATGCAAGATTACAAAGAGATATCAAAGAAGACGAGCGCAACCAGGCTGATAAGGCGCTAAAAGAGAGCGAGGAGAAATATCGCGAACTGTTCAATAATGCAGAAGATGTAATTTTCCTGCATGGATTAACAGATGAAGGAATGCCAGACAAGTTCATTGAAGTAAATGATCTCGCCTGTAAGAGGTTGGGTTATACTCGCGAAGAGTTTTATAAGATGTCCTGTAAAGATATAGAGGATAAAGAAATTTCCAGGTATTTACCGGCAATTATGAAGGAATTATTAGAGCAAGGTCACATTACTTTCGAGGCGGTACATATATCCAAAGATGGTCTCAAAATATCGGTCGAGATAAACTCTCACGTTTTCGACCTAAAAGGAAAGAGGGTAGTGCTATCGATTATTCGTGACATCAGCGAAAGAAAAGGTCTTCAACAGAAATTGATGCAGGCTGGAAAATTGGCATCTGTAGGAACTTTAGCTTACGGGGTGGCGCATGAGTTCAATAACAGCTTAGCCGGGATAATGGCAAATGCGGAGTTGGGGTTAATCTCCGGTGATCCCCAGAGGATTAAGAAGTGTTTTGAGACGATTGTGAGCAGTTCACAACGGGCTTCAAATATCACCAAGAACCTCCTGGCTTTTTCCAGGGGAAAAGAAACGAAAAAAGAACTGATCGATATAACCGAGCCTTTGAAAAGCGTTTTAGCCATTACCCGCACGGAATTAGAAAAGCTTAACATCGAGTTAGTAGAAGAATTTAAACTAGTGCCTGAGATATTATGTGATGCTGGTCAATTATCTGAGGTTTTCTTGAATATGATCACCAATGCCCGCGATGCGATGAGAACCAATGGGGGTACGCTAACTTTACAGGTTGACCGATATGAGGATAATATCCGCATAATTTTCAGAGATACGGGCACCGGGATACCAGAGGAGATAAAGAATAGAATCTTTGAGCCCTTTATTACAACCAAGGGAGCAATCGGAAAAGGTGAGATACCCGGAACAGGACTGGGCCTTTTCTTTACCTACGGGATAATAAATAGTTATCAGGGTAGAATTGAGGTAGAATCAGAAGCTGGTAAAGGGACCCGGTTTACCATTTTAATCCCTGTTTCCAAAAACCTGCCCCATGAAGCTATACCGAGCACTGAGGTTGAATCTCTAAAGACATAGAACGCTATATTTATAATCAGGTGAACCTGTCCTACGGATCCGTTATCAGGAGAAGGTTCGCACTACGAAAGGAAAGACTTAATGTGACCGTCGGGGTCCCCTGGCCCGACGGTAGAGGATTGTAACCTCAAACTGATTTGAGGGTGATACAGAAAATCTGCGTAAATCCTTTTAACGCATTCCCAGACAATTTTGGGTTGACACACCTGAAAGGGTTGCACTACGAAAAAATAAAGGTAGGTCTGAAGACCTCCGCTACATTTCCTTTTTCCCTTCCAGATACTTCAATGCCATAGTTGCGGCGATGGCGCCTTCTGCCACTGCGGTAACTATTTGCTTGACGTCTTTCATCCTCACGTCACCTGCTGCGAAGACACCAGGGACTGAGGTACAGGAGTTTTCATTACAGATCACATAGCAGTAAGGATCGCAGTCGACTTTTCCCCGTAAGAATTCAGTTTTCGGAACCAACCCTACATAGAAAAATACTCCCTGGGCGGGAATGACCATCTTTTCCTTAGTCTTCAGATCAATGGCAGTTACAGATTCCACTTTATCCTTACCATCAATGGAGACCAGCTCATGCTCGTAATAAAATTTCATCCTGGGCTCTTTCAATGCCCTCTCCATCAGGATTTTTTCCGCATTGTGACATTGCAGGCGTTCCACAAAGGTGATGCTCTTTACAAACCGCAGAAGATAGAGTCCT
>JALHSU010000201.1 GCA_022865345.1 Candidatus Zixiibacteriota bacterium | reverse complement strand
CTCCGCCCCAGATGGGAGACTGAGGGGGTCATTCTAAAATTCAGATAGCCAAAAAAATCTACCTTTTTTCCTTGACAAAGGGTTATTTTGGGTTATTTTTTAATAGTAGATTTGGTTTTTACTTAACTTGAATTTTCGTCTTCTTTAATTTTCGAGGGGGGAAGACGCAAATCTTAACAAAAGAGATTATCTATGTTTATTTTATTGTTAACATTTTTTTAAATTGAAAGGGGGTGAACCTGCTTAGGGAATAAAAGAGTTTCAGATTTGACTTTTAACCTTTTACCTTAAAGGAGGACAGCTTTATGCACAAAAAATATTTAGTCCTATTCTTCTCAGCCATACTGGCTTTGCTCTGGTTTGGTTCTGCCTTTTCACAGGACCCCGGTGTTCCGGATACAGTCAGAGTAGAGTGTCTGGAAAAGGTACGTCCTAATTCTCAGGTTGTTTTGAACGTTTATGCATACAATGATGAAGAATTAGGTGCCTTTACTATCCCTATAACCTTTCCGGATACAGTTAGCAATATGGATATTTCTCTCGATTCGGTAAGCTTTGTAGGGACAAGAGCCGCCTCAGCTACCTTGAGAAATGATAGAAGTGATAACACCTCGTGGAAGGTGGATAGCACGGATGTTGTTAATAAGAACAGGTTAACAATCTGGGCTGTCTGGTTCGGTGCAGGCCTGGGTTCTGGAAGTGGCCTTGTAGCTAAAGTTTACTTCAGAACCGGTCCCACCTGGGATTCAACCCAGTATGTTCCCGTAGTTACCATCTTTATCCCTCCTGGAAGCTATTTTGAGTTTTTACCTGTAGTTGGGGATGCATTTGTACCTGTTTTTGTCAAAGGCTGCCTGGGCTTGGGACAAGCACCTACTCCAACCATCACGGTTACCTCTCCCAATGGAGGGGAGAACTGGATAGTTGGAAGTTCACATAACATCACCTGGACCTCTCAGAATTTCAGCAATAACGTGAAGATAGAATACTCCACCAATGCCGGCTCAACCTGGAACACGATTATCGCCAGCACCTCCAACAGCGGAACTTATCCCTGGACAATTCCGAATGCGCCAACAACTCAAGCCAGGGTAAAAGTCTCCAATGTCACCAATGGAGGAATCCCCTGGGATATGAGCGATGCTAATTTCACTATCAGCGTTGTGCCAACTATAAACGTTACCTCACCCAATGGAGGTGAAAGCTGGTGCGTGGGAAGTAGCCACAACATAACCTGGACTTCTACCGGGACAATAGCCAATGTAAAATTGGAATATTCCACCAATGCCGGCTCAAGCTGGATTACTATTATTGCCAGCACTCCGAATGACGGAACAGAATCCTGGCTTATCCCCAACACCCCTTCAACTACTTCTCTGGTCAGGGTCTCTGAGGCAAACACCGGTACCCCCTCAGATGTGAGCAACGCCAATTTCACCATTGCTCCACAGGTAATCACCGTCACCTCACCCAATGGAGGAGAAACCTGGCAGGCAGGCTCATCCCATAACATCACCTGGACCTCTTCCTGTTTTAGCGGGAACGTAAAGTTGGAGTATTCGACTGATGCTGGCTCAAGCTGGATCACCATCATCGCCAGCACTTCAAATAGCGAAACCTATGCCTGGTCAGTACCAAATACCCCCTCGACCAATAGTCTGGTCAGGGTTTCAGATGCGGCGGATGGAACACCCAATGATATAAGCAATGCGATTTTCACCATCTCGCCACCGCCTCAAGCTATGTTACAGATTACCTCACCCAATGGAGGAGAAACCTGGTTCGTGGGGAGTTCTCACAATATCACCTGGACCTCTCAGGGGTTAATATCTAACGTGAAGATAGAATACTCCACCAATGCTGGAGCAAACTGGTCACTCATTATTGCCAGCACTGCCAATACTGGAACTTACCCCTGGACTATCCCGGATACCCCGTCAGAAAGCTCCCTGGTGAAAATTTCAGATGCTTCAAATGGGGAAGTATCTGACATAAGCGATGCTTTATTTACTATCAAAAAGGCGGTTATCTCCGGATGTAAGATACTTTTAGACATAAGCCATGGGTTTGCAACTACCCCTGAACCCCTGGATACGACTTACTGGTCGCACCTGATCTCAGCTCTCAGGGCTGCCGGACATACTGTGGTCACAGACCAGCTTAATTTCAATTTAAGCGGGTATAACGTGGTTTTCCTTTCAGTGCCCGGAAAAGATTATACCGCAGGTGAGCTTTCCGCTTTACAGACCTTTGTGCTGAATGGCGGGGCGGTGGTTATAAGTGCGGAGCACAGCGGAGGATTTGGAACCACCTATCTTAACCATGTAGCTAACCTTTTCGGAATAAACTTCAAGAGCAATGTGGTGTTAGATGATACCCACAATGACCAGGATAACAATAACTGGCCACTTATCACCAATTACGTAGCACATGCTACTACTTCAGGAATAAACACCACTGTCATTTACGCTGGCTCGAGTTTAGAGCTTTCCGGCTCCGCTTATGCGATTGCTTATGCGGATACTGATGCCTATGTTATGCCGCCTGTAAAAGCACTACCACCAACCAACGCACTTTATGCTGGAAAGTTTGAAAGAGTACCAGTGCCCGGTCTTAGTCCAGTTGGAGACAACGTCTCTGCTGCACCCACCATAGTGGTGATGGCTGCGTCCGAATACGGAAATGGCAAGGTCTGGGCAGTGGGCGATTTCAATATCTGGGCAGATGATTACGCCGAGCAGAATATCGGCATAGACTATTATGATAACCAGCAGTTAGCTCTGAACGTGTTCGACTGGTCCTGCACTACCAAGCCGGGTGCCGCCGTCGTGGTCAGTATGCCGGATACCTGCGTTAAATTAGGCGAATTCATTTTGATACCGGTGAACGTATCGGATGTCACTGACAAAGGGGTATATTCGGCTGAGATCACGCTATCTTTCGATAAATCGATCCTCAAGGCAACTGATGCTACCCTTCTGGGAACCATTGCCGAAGGCAGGCTGATGTTCTTTAATAAGTATGATGACTCGATCAGAATAGCCATATCCGGAACTGCACCATTGTCTGGAAGTGGACCGTTAGTCTATGTGGGCTTCAATGTTTTATCCCTGCCAAAAGATTCAACTATTATCCACTTTGACAGGATGAGATTCAATGAAGGAATTCCATCGGTTGTAACTAAGGATGCAGTAATCAAACCCTGCGAGGTATTCCAGATCTCAGGCGTGATCAGATATTGCCTGAACAATACCCCGGTGGATGCGGCTCTGGTAAAAATAACCGGTGGCAAGACCGGCTCGGTTTTGACAGATGCCAGTGGCGGATACAGTTTCTTGAATCTCACCGGAGGGTTGGACTACACGGTCAGACCTGATAAAGCCGATGACGCTTCCGGCTCAATTACTGCCTATGATGCTTCCCTTATCTTAAGATTTGTGGTTCATCTGATTAACCTCTCCTCCTGCCAGAAGCTCTCAGCGGACGTAACCGGCAACTGTGAGGTCTCGGCTTATGATGCTTCTTATATCTTAAGACACGTGGTCGGACAGATAACCCAGTTCCCGATTGGAAAGGACTGGAAATTCTTCCCCGCAAGCTTTGTCCTGGATGCGAACCCTTGTTTAGGCATACCGGATTCCATCTTCTATGCAGCGCTTCTGGACAATAAGTTCAACCAGGATTACAAAGGAATTCTGTACGGGGACGTTTCCGGCAACTGGGCAGGCAAGGTGGTCATTGCTGGCATTCCAAAACAGATCAGTGTTCTTCCAAAGATCACTGCTAAGGAGTTCATAGTGAAACCGGGTGAGGAGTTCACTCTGCCGATCGAGCTGGTAGACCTTGGAGAGACCTATTCTGCGGAGTTCAGCTTAAGCTACAATGCGGACTGGTTAGAGGCAAAGACAGTAACTCCATCTGAGCTTACTTCTGGATTTATGCTGGAGCAGAAGATTGCAGACGGCCAGATAAAGATAGCCTTGGCTGGTGCCAAGCCTGTGACCGGAACTGGAAGCATTGTCGGGATAACCTTTAAGGTCTCGGATCAGGCAAAAATCGGAGATAGAGCTGAGATAAAACTGCAGAATCTTAGATTGAATGAAAGCGACCTTATGGAGCCGAATTTAGCCTATGTGATCTCAGTTGGTGCTCAGGTGCCTAAGGAGTTCTCTTTATCCCAGAACCATCCTAACCCGTTCAACCCGGCAACCAGCATCCAGTATACCCTTCCGATCAGATCTCATGTGGTTTTAGTGGTTTACAATCTCTTAGGACAGAAGGTTTCGACCCTGGTAGATGAGGTAAAAGAAGCCGGAATACATCAGGTGACCTGGAACGGAAAGGATAATAAGGGCAATACGGTTACCAGCGGAGTCTATTTCTATCGTATAAAAGCTGATAACTTCTCTGAAGTTAAAAAGATGGTTTTGATGAAGTAGGAACAGTTGTAGGGGCACGGCGCGCCGTGCCCCTACGAACACAGGAGAAGAGACAAAAATGATGAAAAAGAAATTCTTCAAAGTGATTTTCTGGAACTTTTTGAGCCTTCTGCTCTTCTCCGGATTAGCCTTTGCCGGTACCGTGCCAGTTTCGATTCCTGATACTTCAGGGTCACCTGGAGATGCAATCCAAGTACCGATATCGGTACAAAATATTTTACCTTCTGATACAGTCCGATCTGCGGAAATGACTCTTATTTTTAATCCTGCGATAATACAACCTGAGAGTATTAAAGTCATTTATACTGGAACTCTGACTCAAAATTGGTTTCCGGCGGATTATGTCACAGATTCAGTAATCAATATTGCCCTGGCGGGGGCAGATTCTATAAGCGGGAGCGGAACTTTAGTCTTTCTAAGATTTAAAGTCCGCTCCTCCGCTTTACCGGGAGACAGCTCAGTCATTCATTTCACAAAAATGATGTTCAACGAAGGAGCACCTACTGTCTCAATTAAAGATGGCGTGTTGAGAATCACCCCGACATCAGTTCACGAAAATGAAAACCTGAATCTTCCCAGGGATTTTAATTTAGGGCAGAACTATCCAAACCCGTTTAATCCCACTACCACCATTCCCTTCCGGGTTCGGAGTTTGGAGTTTGGAGCTGGAAGACCCACCCACACCACCCTGGTCATCTACAATTTACTCGGACAAAAGGTGAACACTCTATTGGATGAAAGCCTGAAGCCGGGATTATATCAAGCTATCTGGAATGGGAAAAATGATGCAGGAGAAAAAGTACCCAGCGGAGTCTATTTTTACCGGCTTACCAGTGGAAGTCTTTCTGAAACCAGGAAGATGGTGCTGATGCGGTAAAGAATAGTGGATTTTCTTAGAATGTTGTCGCAACGTCCTCACTCCTGTGAGGACGTTTTTTTTGTTGCCGCATACGGGTAGGAGTGCAATTTTGTCCGAGTAGATGTGATTTTTGTAGGGGCACGGCACGCCGTGCCCCTACGTCACCCATCCCACGTACAGGGTGGCACCCTCAAACTTGTTTGAGGGTGAGTTAATTTGTGGAGAAGACTTCCTCTGTGGACGCAGAATCCCTCCCTGTAGGGAGGGTCAACTTTTTTCTGACAAGCACACGTGTAGAGACGCATTGCATGCGTCTCAGCTTAATGACCTCTCCGTAGCCGTTCAGCTGTCTTCGACGCTGAGCTCAGACATAGGTATCGGAGGAAGATAACCTCCGCCTGAGAGCAAAAATCTTATTTAACTAAGGAATCCTTAAGAATGACGGTTCAAACCTATACTTCTGGAGGACAAAAAAACTTCTCTCCTCCGACCAGAATCGGAGGAGAGGAAAAAGTTTTCACTCGGAGTTTAGTATGGAATGCCATACAGGGGCTGAACCATGTACTTGGGGCAAGGGTTGTAGAGCTAACATCCTACGTACTTCGGGCAGGCAGACCGGATAATAAACTCCTGCGGGTCGAGCAAGTATTCCATTGAATTCACCTCCTTTCCTGAAGAGGATAACACTGCCAATAAGAAAAGTCAATTCTAAAGTAAATTAATGAGAAGATTTCAAGAAAATTAATCAGGATAATCTAACACCTTTTAGACTTCTATCCTTCAGAAATTAAATCTGTCATTTCCCTCCCTGCAGGGAGGGACAAAGGGAGGGTCAGAAGTTTTTCCCGTCAGGTCAAGGGACCTGACGGGCACGGGTATTATCTGGACAGAACACTGTTCTGTCCCTACAGGATAAACTAAAAACTTCTTTACATAACCTACCTCATTTCGTAGATTTCAAAAGAGAATTGATATATGGATAAAAAACCAGCCGAAACAAGCTCAGTTCCTTACTCCACATCAAAATTTAACTTTCTTATAGCTTTCCTCTGCGGGCTTTTGATCTCAGCCCATTTTATCTCCTCCCTTTTCCCCAAAAGCCGGCTCTGGGGGATAAACCATTT
>JALHSU010000200.1 GCA_022865345.1 Candidatus Zixiibacteriota bacterium | reverse complement strand
AGCCCCTGAATGTATTGACCCTAAAGGAAACGCTCCATCATTGGAATCTTTTATTGCCAAAGCCCAAGCCGAAATCACTTGGAAGGCTAGGGAGCTAGAGATAATAGAAGCTAGGAAGGCTGGGATAAGGGAAGTGGTGGAGTGGATAGAAAGAAATACTACTGTAAATATCCCTAATACAGAGGATTATTGCAAAGAGTGGCAAGCCTTCAAGGAAAAGGCTAAAGCAAGATTCAAAACAAAAGCAAGAAGTAAAGGAGAGGCACAATGTTAAGAGAGAATGAGACACTAGTATTCTATGCGAGTTTGTTAGAGGCTATCTATGAGGATAGGAAAGCAGGCGGCTTGGCCGATAACCTTGATGGACAGATGGCACTACAAGAGGGAGCAAAGGCATTAAGAAAGGTCTCTCTCTTTCGAGAGGAAATAGAGAAGCTGGGGGTGATAAGTGATGAGGAGATACAAAAGTGGTGTGAGAAGATTGTTACACCTAAAGTTATAACGCTCAACGACAAATTGAAAGAATTTGCCCAAGCCCAGCTTCAAGATTGTAAAGACACTTTATTGAGGATGATGGAATGAAAGAACAAGAACTATTAGAGCAGAACGAGATAATGAGCAGGATTATATGTTCACGCAACAAACTAATTGGGGACTTGCTGGTGGAATTGCCATTAACTGACCGTCTTTTTAAGAAGGGCATGGCAATGCGTGATGCAAATTGGGCAAGCGATAAAGCAATTAGGGATGAGGTAAAGTTAAAGTTTATAGAGGTAAGCAATGACCACAATACAAAAGCTGGCTAAAAGAAAGAGCATAGCAAAGCTCAAGAAAGAAGTCTGGGATATATTCAGTCAATATGTTCGTATGAGGGATTGCCTCAGAACTCGGGGGACTGTAGATTTTGGGAACTGTATTACCTGCACAAAGTTAGTGAGGCGCAATGAAGCTGACGCAGGACATTTTATTGACCGAAGGCACAGTGCCACTCTCTTTGATGAAAAGAATGTCCACCTTCAATGTAAACACTGTAACATCACCGGGGAGACCTTGAAGTATCGTAGAGAGATTATAAGGCTCTATGGTGAAGGTGCTGATGTCGAGCTTGAGGATAAGGCTACGGAGATAAAGAAATTTACCACATCCGAATTAGAAGACCTGAAACAGCTTTATAAAGAGAAGATTAAGGAAATGGAGGGATAAATGGGAATCAAAACAGAACAGGAATTAAAGAGGGTTATTGAAGGAATCCTTTTTGACTGGATTATAAGCGAGAAGCCTATCTCGAATATCGCTATCACTAAGAACATTTTTGGTAAAGTCAAAGAGGCTGGCTATGTTCGGCTCTCCCCACAGCAATCAAAGATACTTGAAACTTGTAGTGGGCATCACCTATAGGAGGGAATATGGAAGCTAAAGATACAGTAATGAGTGAATCTATGATAAAGGCATTATTAAGGGGATGTACTCTAAATCTCTTAGCCCCTGAATGTATTGACCCTAAAGGAAACGCTCCATCATTGGAATCTTTTATT
>JALHSU010000199.1 GCA_022865345.1 Candidatus Zixiibacteriota bacterium | reverse complement strand
TCGACGTCCGAAAGGCTGAATGACTCAATCGTTTTCAATGCCACCTTTTTCCCCTCGGTCTGTAGAGCCTTTACGTCCGGCGGCTCGGCCTTGACCCCATTCGGCAAAAACCTGGTCTGATCTTCGGGTAACTTATATCCTTTTGACGTATCGATCGCCAAAACCTGATGACCTGCATCTTTTAACCCTTTTACTATTGCCTCTCCTGAAGCTAAAGAGACATCCCGCTCAGCCGAGGTCCCGCCCATTAAAACCATTATCTTCATTTTCCAATCCCTGTATTGTTTTTCTTTGACCTTTTCCTCACCAACCAGATAAACCAGATGACCACAATCAGGACCAATATAACTAAAATGAAACGGTTATATAAACTTAAAAATTTGAAAAGCTCCCGTTGGTTTTGATGAGTTAGTCTGCCCAGACCGATTATGAGACCGTTCCAGGCAAGGATACTTATAAGACTGTAGATAGCCATTTTCCAAAGTCGTATTTTACCCAGACCAGCCGCCACCGCAATACCTGAACGAACCCCGGCAATAAACCTGCTGGCTATTATTACCTCTGGTCCATATCTTCCGAACCAGTTTTCAATTTTACCCAACTGAGTCTTGTTTAAGATTTTCCCTTTATCCTTTTCGAAAAGTTTTCTTCCTTTTTTCATCCCCAGATAGTAAAGGGCTAAAGCCCCGCACAGACTGCCTGTACAGGGAATAAGGAAAGCTAAGGGTAAACTCAGTATCCCGCTCGAGGCTAAATAACCTCCCATAAAAGTAACAGTGTCTCCTGGGTATGGAGGAAAGAAAGTTTCCAGAATAGCGCTGAAAAACAAGAACAAATAAATCCAAACTACTCCGTGAGCGGATATAAAGTTCAGAAGCTCAGCTCCTCTGCTGTTAAAAAACTCTTCCATTGTTTTTTTTCTTTTGTTTTTTACCTATCACCTACGACCTTGTAGCAACAGTACTACCGCATATGCCTCTATCCCTTCTTTCCTTCCTGCAAACCCCATTCCTTCAGTCGTTGTCGCTTTAACCGAAACCTTATCTTTGGATATGCTCAATGATTCGGCGATATTTTTTCTCATTTTATCAATATATTTCGCCATCTTCGGCTCCTCTGCCACGATCATCGAATCGATATGCAAAATCTCGGCTTTCTTTATCTTTCCTTTGATTAATGACAGAAGCTTTAGACTCGAAATACCCTTGTAACGTTTATCCGTGTCTGGAAAATGCTTACCTAAATCACCCAGGGCTAAAGCACCAAGGATAGCATTCCCAATTGAATGGCAAAGAACATCCGCATCCGAATAACCTAGAAGCCCCTTTTTATAAGGAATCTTAACCCCACCCAAGATCAAATCCCTTCCCTTTACTAATCTGTGAGCATCATAACCGAAGCCTATTTTAAACATCTTTTGCTCCCTTTTTTTATCTTTCCAAAATCTTTTCCGCCAAAGCCAGATCCTCCGGTGTTGTGATTTTGATATTCTCGTATTCTCCTTCCAGAACTTTCACCTTAAATCCCAATCTTTCAACTAAAGAAGAATCGTCAGTTCCAATGAAACCATCCTCCATGGCTTTTTTATATGCCTCCAGAATCAACTTATATTCAAAGGTCTGGGGAGTCTGAGCCACCCATAGTTTTTCCCGATCCAAAGTGGTAATGACAGATTTATCTTCGACCCTTTTGACCGTCTCATTTATCGGCAGAGCCAAAATAACCGCCTTATCCTCCTTACACATCTCGATAGACTTAATGATTTTCTCTATTGAGATAAATGGTCTGACTCCATCGTGAATCGTGACTATATCCGTATTTCCCGGCAAAGATAAAAGAGCTTTATAAACCGAATCCCGCCTTTCTTTCCCACCGGATATGATTTTCCTTATTTTCCTGAAATTAAATACATCCACGACCTGATAGGAGCAAAGTCCTACGTACTCCTCCGGCACAACTAACATTATCTCATCAATCAGCTCACATTTCTCGAAATTCTCAACTGTGTAAACCAGCAGTGGTTTCTTTTTAATTTCGATAAACTGTTTGGGTAAACTACCTCCAACCCTTTCTCCCCTACCCCCGGCCGCAATGATCGCTCTTACATTCATATTTTTATTCCAGCAGCTTGATATGTCAAGGCTTACTTTTTTAACCTCCCCTATATCCCCTCCTTAAAAAGGAGGGGACTCGTCTTTCCCTCTCCTTTCCAAGGAGAGGGTTAGGGTGAGGTTCTATTAGTCATCCGGGCGGAGATGAACTCCGCCCCTACGTTAGTGGATTCTTCTCTAAGTAATCTACAGTATCAACATCGCATCTCCGTAACTGTAGAATCTGTATCTTTCTTTTATTACCTCCAGATAAGCTGTAAAGATGACCTCTTTTCCTGCAAAAGCAGATACCAGTAAAAACAATGTCGATTTGGGAAGATGGAAATTGGTGATCATTCCATCAACTATTCTGAAATCATAAGGAGGGTAGATGAACTTTCTGGTCCAGCCTTTATGCGATCCGTTGTTGTTTTCAAATACAGTCTCCAGGGCCCTGACTGCTGAGGTCCCCACTGCGAAAACCTTCCCACCATTCTTTTTAACTGAACTAATTTTTTCAAACGATTCTTCGCTGATCTCGAAATACTCCTCTTCCATTTTATGCTCTTCAAAATTTGAAGCCCGGATCGGTCTGAAAGTACCCCAGCCGATATGCAGAGTAATCGGAATAACCTCTATTCCTTTTTCCTTTATCTTCTCCAAAAGCTCTGACGTGAAATGTAAACCTGCAGTCGGAGCCGCAACTGCTCCTCGCTCTCTGGCATAGACGGTCTGGTATCTATCCCTGTCCTTCAAATCGGCTTCTCTTTTGATGTAGGGAGGTAATGGAGTATTCCCTATCCTTTCCAGAAGTTCAAAAATATCCCCCTTATAATCGAACCGGGCTAAGTCTCCTTCTGTGTTGCTCTCCTTCAGAATCTCACAGCTCAGACTCCCCTGATTAAAATTGATGATTGAGCCTGGCATGATTTTCTTTCTGGGTTTTAGCAAAACCTCCCACAGATCGTCCTCTAAATTCTTGAGCAGGAAAACCTCTGCTTCTATCCCATTCTTTTGATCTATACCAAATAGCCTTGCCGGAAAGACCTTGGTCTGATTTATCACCAGGGCATCTTCTGGTTTCAGATATTCTATGAGATTATAGAACTTTTTATGCTCTATTTTACCCTTATCCCTGTGTAAAACCAGAAGCCTGGAATGGTCCCTTTTTTCTGCAGGATACTGAGCAATCAGCTCTTTAGGTAATTTGAAATCAAAATCTGTGAGCTTCATATTTTGTAGTTGCCCAATTCATTGGGCACATTTAATCTGTCTTTCGCAGCCCTGTAGGTCGGGCTGTCCCGACTTTGGCGGGACTGCCCGACAAATTGATGTGTCGGGTAGCTTGCGCAACCCGACCTACCGTAATTGACTTGTAATATAACCGGTAACCCCACGTTGCCCACAACATGGGTAAGTCTTCTTATTTCCTGAAAATATATTAAACAGAACAAAAAGCAAGGAAAGAATTAGGCTGAGCAAAATCGAGGAAGCAAGGGGAAAATAGATTGAGAAATTTTTCTTCTGAATATATATGTCTCCAGGAAGCTTTCCAAAAAAAGAAAGTTTTCCGAAAAGAAGCAAAAGCCCGCCTAAGAGAACAAGGACAATTCCAAACGTGATTATTAATTTGCCCAGAGAGCTAATCATTTCGCTCTTGAAGTCTGAAGCCCTTTTCCCGCCAGACCGCATCTGACCCCTTTTTATCGCGGTATCTCTCTTTTTCGCTGAAAATACACCCGCAGTATTTTTGACGATACAGGTTCAACTCCTTAGCCATAACTTTCCCTTCATAATATCCAGGCCTTAAGTCTTCGTAGAAGAATTTTATATCAAATTTTTTTGCTACTTCCTCTCCGATCTCATTGATGAGCTCATGTTTCTGAGTTGGGCTTACTAAAAGTGTGGTGGAGAAAGCCTCAAACCCTTTTTCTTTTGCTACCCGGGCGGTTCTTTCCAATCTTAATTGGTAGCAGAACCTGCAACGGTCCTCTAAGTGAGGCAGAACCGCCTTAAGATATTCCACTAGATCATAAGAATTCTCATAGATCATCGGAAAAACCCTTGCCCATTCAGCATATCTTACCGCCTCTAACCTGTTCTGGTATTCAGTGTAAGGGTGGATATTAGGATTGTACCAGAAACCGGTGATTTTATGTCCCTTCTCTGTCAATCTTTTTAAAGGATACATCAGGCAGGGGCCACAACAGACATGCATTAAGATATTCATACTTCATTATCCTTATATTACTTCTTATAAAACTCGTAGGTCGGGCACCCTGCCCGACCAGTATTTACAAATTTTCAAAAAACCTCTCAGACCTCAAAACAATTCGCTTTGAGGTTTTGACTCTTTCTGTATCTCTAAATGACGGTAGGCAGAATCCGTTGCTACTCGTCCTCTTGGTGTTCGCGCTAAAAGCCCTTCCTGGATCAAAAAAGGTTCGTAGATTTCCTCGATGGTATCCTCTTCCTCTCCTACAGCTACTGCAATAGTATTGATGCCAACCGGACCTCCCTTAAATTTTTGAATAATCACTTCCAAAATCCTTTTGTCCATCTCATCCAAGCCCAATTCATCCACGTCTAACATCTTTAGAGCCTCTATGGCAACTTTACGGTCAATCTTCCCTTTTGCTCTGACCTGTGCATAGTCTCTAACCCTTCTCAAAAGCCGGTTAGCCACCCTGGGTGTTCCCCTTGACCTTTTGGCTATTTCCATTGCTCCTTCATCTGTGACGAAAATGTTAAGTATCTTAGCCGAGCGATGAACTATCTTATATATATCCTCAGGAGTATAAAAATCTAACCTGCTAACTACTCCGAACCTGGACCTCAAAGGCGAAGTCAAGAGTCCAGCTCGTGTTGTTGCACCGATCAGGGTAAAATGGTTCAGGTTAATTTTCACTGACCTGGCAGAAGGACCTTTTTCTATCATTATATCCAAGGTGAAATCCTCCATCGCAGGATATAAATATTCCTCGACTACGTGACTCAGACGGTGTATTTCATCTATAAACAGAACTTCACCTTTTTGAAGATTAGTCAAAATGCCGGCTAAGTCTGCTGGTTTTTCTAAAATGGGACCTGAGGTAGATTTCATATTCGTCCCTATCTCCTTGGCGATGATGAAGGCTAAGGTAGTCTTTCCCAGTCCTGGAGGACCATAGAAAAGAGTGTGCTCCAAGGACTCTTTTCTTTTTCTGGCCGCTTGAATAAAAATATTCAGATTTTCCTTAACTTTTTCCTGCCCCACGAACTCCTCAAAGCGAGTAGGACGCAGAGTTAAATCTAATTCCTGCTCTTCAGTGGAAACCTGGGGGGATGTGATTCTTTCTGTCATAATCTCAAATTAGTAGACAGTAGACAGCATACAGCAAACAGGGGGGCTGTGTGGCCCTGTCTACTGTCTACCGTTTGCTGTTTACTTTCCTTAACGCTCTTTTGATTAATTCCTCAACTGTCAGTTTCTCTTTAGTCCCTTCTTTGCCTTTGTCAATCGCTTTTTTCGCTTCGTAGCGACTGTATCCTAAGGAGCAAAGGGCTAAAATCGCTTCCTGCTCGATCATCGCATCGGTATGACTCTTTGCATCGACACTTAACTCTTTCTTCAGGTCCAGCTTACCGAATTTTTCCTTAAGCTCAACCACTAATCTCTGGGCAGTTTTCCTGCCTATGCCCGGGACGTTGGTGAGAAAATCTATATGCTCCTCCATTATCGCTCTGTGAAAGTCCTCAAGCGAGATAAAAGATAAAATCCCCAGCCCGGTCTTTGGACCTATCCCGTTAACCGAGATCAGAAGCTCGAAAAGCCATTTCTCTTCCGGGGTGTAAAATCCGAAAAGCTGAAGGCAGTCCTCCCTGACGTGCTGGTAGGTTATGATTTTTACCTTTGAGCCTAACTCACCTAACCTGTCGTAAGTTGAAATAGGTATATTAACACAATATCCCACCCCATTTACATCTAAGATTAATTGGGTGGGACTTTTCTCTACCAGTTTACCTTCTAAATAGGCGATCAAACCTTTTTCTCCATCTCCTTTATACGTTTCTTACTCTGCACTTTATTCAGATGACAAAGGGCAATAGCCAGCGCATCTGAGGCGTCTTCTGGCTCAGGCAGACTCTTTAACTGCAGGATATTTTTCACCATATACTGCACCTGTGTTTTTGAAGCAGCTCCTGTGCCAACGATAGAGGATTTAACTTCTCTGGGCGAATATTCGGCAATCGGGATTTTAGCCTGGGCACCTGCCAGCAAAGCCACACCCCTTATCTGCCCCATTACCAGAGCAGATTTAGCATTTTTACTGTAAAAAGCTTCTTCAATTGCTAACTGGTCCGGTTTCATCCTAGAGATCACGTCAATAATACCTGAATATATTTCCTCTAATCTTGAGGACAATGGTTTCTTATAGGAAACCTTGATCGTTCCATAGTCGATCAATACTGCCTTATCGAGGCTTCCTTTTACCACTCCGTACCCGGTTACCGCGCTCCCGGGATCGATGCCCAAGATTGTAAGGTCGTCTTTACTCAAGTACTTGCCTCCTGCAATTTGTAGGTTGGGCTGTCCCGACTTTGGCGGGACTGCCCGACAAATTGTTGTGTCGGGTGGCTTGCGCAACCCGACCTACTTTCTATAATCCATCTAAGATTTGATGCTCATCTTCTCCATTATTCTCGCTCAGAGGGGATGTTATCATCCCCGTTACCTTGTTTTCCTGAGAGATGATAACATCTCTCAGGAGCTAAATCCTGTGTCGGGTGGCTTGCGCAACCCGACCTACTTTCTATAAAGAATCAGAACTCAAGACTATGATTTGAGGCTTATCTTCTCCATTATTTCTTCTGCGATATCGAAGTTGGCATACACTTTCGACACGTCCTCGTGGTCTTCCAAACCTTCCATCAGCTTTAGCATCTGCTCAGCCTCTTTCCCTTCCAACTTCACAGTGGTCTGAGGAAGCATCGTCTGTTCTGCGCTGGAATATTTTATTTTATTCTGGTCTAAAGCTTGTTTGACCGTCTCGAACCGGTTGTAAGGGATAACAATCTCATAATATTCCTTTTCAGACTTCATATCTATTGCTCCTGCTTCTAACACGATTTCCAGGAGCTTATCCTCATCCACTGGTGCTTTCTCTACCAGGATTAACCCCCTCTTTTCAAACATCCAGCCAACGCACCCGACCTCACCTAAATTGCCTCCGTAACGGTCAAAGATATGCCTGATCTCGGAAACGGTTCGGTTTTTATTATCAGTGGTGACCTCGACTAAAATTGCCACTCCACCTGGTCCATATCCTTCATAGCTGACCTCTTCATAGGAAACTCCGGGAAGCTCCCCTGTCCCTTTTTTGATGGCTCTATCGATATTGGCTGCCGGCATGTTAGCTGCTTTAGCCGTCAGAATTGCAGTTCTTAATCTGGGATTCCCATCAGGATCTCCTCCACCATGCCTTGCAGCCACAGTAAGCTCTTTTATGAGCTTAGTGAAGACCTTCCCTCTTTCTGCATCGGTTTTCTCTTTTTTTCTTTTTATAGTCGCCCATTTCGAATGTCCAGACATATTTCTCTCTCCTCCTACGGATGTATTGCAGGACCTTTCAGGTCCTGAGAATCCGTTTCACAGATTAAAAATTTATTTCCTCTATAATTAATGGAATCTGGGGAAAAAGGCAATAGAAATTTAGTATCCCAAGGCATTAACTGTAAGTTTAACTGAAAGAGCATTATACTCTGTTTTGACTCCATCCTTTGTCCTGCTGGGCTTTCCCCCAATCAAATCCAGTTCAACGTTCAGGTGCTTGTAGAACTCATAACCAATTCCTGCGAAGAAACCAAAACCAATTAAGGTTTGAGATCCTGACTCGAAGGGAGTGCTCCGGTATGAAAGCCCAAGACCTCCTGCTATAAATAAAGAAGGTGCCATAGGTCTAAAATAAAAAGTCGTTCCCAGTGCTGACAAACCATTAGCAACAGTAGCCCCACCGCCTGTAACGTATCTCACTCCAAACCAGGAAACTTTGCTGGTGTAATACAGTTCAAGGAAATCAGCCGGTGCGTATCCGATCTTAAAATCAGTGATCACTGCCAGAACGTCCGCCCGGGACGTTATTAGGTTCGGCCCTCACCAATTATCACTACAGATATTCTCAATCCTATGGGTAAATGAGGTAACCCCTGTCCCCATGCCAAAACCTAAGGTGACACCTTTTCTTTTACTGTCCCAGGCACTAACTGTTGATGTTAAGCCTATCAAGATAAAAACTATTAAAACCGAGAAAACAATTTTTCTCATTTTTAAACCATTTGAAGATTCAAGTTTAATCTTAATGATAAAAAACAGTTTTAAAAATCTTTGTCAAGCTTATAAACATAGAATATAGCGGAAGGCTTTAGCTTCCACTTTTTTTAAACCCATTGAGTCTGAAGACCTCCACTACGCAAAAATGAGCACTGTAGGTCGGGCTGTCCCGACTTTGGCGGGACTGCACGACAGATCATCTGTATCGGGTAGCATGCGCAACCCGACCTCCCTTTTCTACCTTCTCACTTTGTGCGGGTCAGTCTGTATCCCAGTCCTACAGATATGGCGCTTTCCGAGATGCCCTCCGCTGTGCCCAGCCTTCCGTTCAAACCCACGGACCAATTCTTGTGAAATCTGAAATCAGTTTTTACTACCAAACCCCAGGAGTCATAAGGTCCTTCCGGGTTTAAGCCTACCCAGAACGAAGAAGACTTTACCGAAGTCCCAACTCCAAAATCCAGATACCCGCCGCCGGAATAAAGCGGAACGTTTTCCATTAGATTTGCGGATAAGTAGAGCTTTTTAGTCCCAAGGCGAACGTGCGCACTGGGCAGAATGTTCCCCCAGTTCTGCCCTTCCCGGCTGTAGAGGTTTTTGTCGGCAAAAAAGAAGCCTGCCCCAATCCCGAATTTCTCGCTTTCAAAGCTGAAATTGGGATTCAGGTAGAAATTGTCAATATGTTTATTATCAGGCGGAGGGAACGTGTAGTCATACCTTAATTGGTTTTCTGAAATGTATCCGCCTTTCAATCCGAGCTTGACCGGAGTTTTAAACTTATGGTCAACAGAAAAACCCACATCTTTGAATGGAATTTTTTCCTTGTTAAGGACCTCGCCCTCACAGCCGCGAGAAATATGAGCATAGGAACCTGCGCCTCCGGCGATTCTAAGACTTGTCTCGCTGCTGTCTCTATTCGTTGTCTCCACCACTATTACCAAAGGGGCTACAACAAAAAGGCACACAATTCTTGAGATTTTTCTCATTCTGAACCCTCCTTTATCATTAGGCTCAGTCGCAGGTCGGGCTGTGAAAACTGCCCGACAAATGCGACAAAAAGTGGCCGTTGAAGCACACCTCCTTTCGATTAAATGTTTTTTGCTTAGATGAAAACCATCACCAATTTAGTTTTACGAGATTTCTCTGTCAAGCTTTTTTTTCAGAAACAAGGTAGCTAGGGCAGTCCCGTCAGAGGCGGAACTGCACGACAAACCTAAGTCGGGTAGCTTGCGCAAACCGATTTACCTTCTACCAGAGCTTCTTCCCGAAAAAAAAGGTGTCAGGAGGAAACTCCTGACACCATCATAAAATTCTGATGAATCCTTGAACTCTTAGTATGCTAAGGCGTTAATGGTAAGTGCCACAGATAAAACAGTAGTGCTCGATCCAATCCCGAACAGCGCCAGAGAGCTGGGTTTCCCCCAACCTAAATCCAATTCGACGTAAAAATGGTTTCTGAACTCATAACCTGCTCCGGCGTACAGACCACCGCCAATCTTGATCTCTGAGTGAGATTCGAATGGAAGGGACAGGGTAGATAATCCAATCCCGCCAGTTATAAAATAAGAAGGTGCTTCCGGTTTGAAATAATAAGTTACTCCCGGACCCCAGAAGCCGCTAGCCATGATGACATCTTCACTCATGCTTTCTCCGAAAAAGTAAACTTTGCTTGAGAACCAGGAATCTTTAACTGTAAAGTATATTTCGAGCAGATCAGAGGGTGCATACCCAATTTTGAAATTAGTCCTGAGCCCGAATTTGTTTTCCCTCTGCGATTCTTCTGTTTCTGTTCCTGATCCGAAAAAATCGTGGATTGTTATAGTTTCTTTAAAAGTGGTAAAGCCCGGTCCAAGCCCGCCTCCTATAATGAAGCCCTTGCGCTTACCATTAAAAGCATCAGCATTCGAGATAAGTAATAAGGTAGTAATAACGATTAAAACGCAAAGAAGCGACTTTCTCATAAATACCCCTTTTTAAAAAGGTTAATAGTTAAAGACAAGAAACCAAATAGCTGTTGGTGAAAGTGACCTCCTTTCCCTAAGCAGTTTTTGGAACCTAACTATATAATATTATCTCACATCTCCTGTCAAGTATTTTCTCATGAAATTATCAGAATCACCTATGTCGGGTAGCTGGCGCAACCCGACCTACTTTCTGCTTTGCGGTTCGGGAATTCCCCAGCCATGGGTCTTGACGACAATTCCCGAACCAGCGCAAACAAAACGTCCGACACCAGGGTCGGACGCTACAAATACTCTTCCATGAAAACTGGAAGTCTGAAGACTTCCGCTACACTTGTCGGCCTTAGGCTTTTGCCTTTTTTTTATTCTTTTTCCTTTAGACTATAGACTATTTCTGTTCCTTCTCCTTCGCCTCCTGAGACTCCTTAACTATCTTTTCTGCAATTTCTCTGGGCACTTCCTCGTAATGGAAGAAAGAGCGGGTATGAATCCCCCTGCCTTGAGTCAGGGATCGCAGCGATGTTGAATATTTATATAGTTCTGCCAGTGGCACCTGGGCTTTTATCTTCTGAAAACTACCGTCACTTTCCATACCCAAAATTTTCCCCCGGCGTGAGGACAAATCACCTATAACGTCACCCATAAACTCCTCCGGCACTGTCACCTCTACTATATATATAGGTTCAAGTAATATCGGCTTTGCCTCTGAGGTGGCTTTCCTGAAACCCATTGATCCAGCGATTTTAAATGCCATATCCGAGGAATCCACCGTATGGTAACTGCCGTCAAAAATGCTCACTTTCATATCCACCATCTTGTATCCTGCCACCACACCCTCATTCATCGCTTCAACTACTCCTTTTTCCACTGCCGGCACGTACTTTGACGGCACTGCGCCACCCACGATATCGTCCACAAACTGGAACCCCTCCCCCTTGCCTAACGGCTCTAATCTAAGCCAGCAGTCTCCATATTGCCCTCTGCCTCCAGACTGTCTTTTGTATTTTCCCTGGGCTTCAGCTTTAGTTTTGATCGTCTCCTTATAGGGTATTCTGGGTTTTTCTATTTCGACCTCAACCCCGAATTTTCTTTTCAGCCTGTCCACAATAACTTCCAAATGCAGCTCACCCTGGCCGTAGACGATGGTTTGTTTTATATCCGGATCAACCTCCATAATGAAAGTGGGGTCCTCCTCGTGCAGTTTGGAGAAACCACTGGCGATTTTTTCTTCATCTCCTTTGTTCTTGGCCCTGATGGCAAGATTGATCACCGGCTTTGGAAATTCGATTCTGGAAAGGACGAACTGGTCTTTTTTGTCGCAGAGGGTATCTCCGGTATGGGTGTTTTTCAGTTTGACCACAGCCCCCAGATCGCCAGCGATAACCACTCCGGCATCTTTTCTTTCCCTGCCATTCATAGCGTAAATCTGACCGATTCGTTCAGCCGCATTGGTGACTGAATTAAAGACATCATCCCCGGTTTTAAGTTTCCCTGAGAATACTTTGAAAAAGACAAGCTCACCTACGTGAGGCTCGGACACGGTCTTGAAGACCAGAGCAGCCAGAGGGCTGTCAAAAGAGACCTTCAAAACTTTTTCTTTACCTGAGCTTGGCTCTTTTCCTTTAACCGTTCCAAAATCAGCCGGAGATGGAAAGAAATCAACAATATGGTCCAGAAGAAGCTTAATTCCCCAGCAATTCGTAGCTGCACCGCAGAAGATTGGGAAGAGCTTATGCTGGATGATTCCTTTTCTCAAGCCCATTTTAAACTCTTCCTCAGTCAAAGCTCCTTTTTCAAAATATTTCTCTAAGAGACTATCATCTGCTTCAGCCACAGCCTCCACTAATTTCTCCCTGGCTTTCTTGACCTTCTCCTCTAAGTCCTGAGGAATTTTATCCTCTTTTGCATCTGTTCCCTGAAACAGATAAGTTTTCATTTTGACCAGGTCAACTATGCCTTTGAAATTTAATCCATCGCCTATCGGAATCTGCAAAGGAATGGCTTGATGCCCAAACCTCTTTTGCACTTCTTTGAGTATTTTGTCAAATTCCGCATGCTCTTTATCTAATTTATTGATGAAGAAAACCCTGGAAAGCCCATATTTTTCTGCTATGGACCAGACCTGCTCAGTTCCTACCTCTACTCCAGACATGGCTGATAGCAGTATTAAAGCAGTCTCGGTCACCCTTAATCCACCTACTACCTCACCCAGAAAATCCGCATAACCTGGCATATCGACCAGATTTATCTTGCAGTCCTTCCATTCTACGTGAGCCAGTGAAGCGGAAATTGAGATCTTGCGGCTGATCTCATCCTCGTTATAATCCGAGACCGTGTTTCCGTCATCCACCTTGCCCAGACGACTGGTCACACCCGCGGAAAAAAGAATACCCTCCACCAGGGAGGTCTTACCCGCACCTCCATGCGCCACCACCCCCAGATTTCTCAACTGTTCGGTTTTATACTCTTTCAAACCATCCTCCTTATTTTCTTATGAATGAGTTACTTCTGCAAAGCTACAAAAATAACAAATAAATACGTTTTGTCAACTGCCTTCTTTTCAAAAACAGGAGCGTAGGGAGTCTGGGACAACTTCAGAACTTTTCTCCTGCATCCCGCTTGAGAAAGAGGGGGTAGATTTTAGCCATTGAGCTTAACAAACAGGTTTTAACCTTGTTGCATAAGGACTTTAAAGATTAACTTTCTCCGGTTGCAATTTCCTTGACATAGACGGAATTATCGGTAAATTGTAGATACAATCAAGTAATGAGGGGGATGCTTCCATCTGTCGGGTTTTCTCAGCGACTTTGCTGTCCGGAGGAAGTACTGCATTGCAAGCCATAACAAGTATTCAAATTTCATCTGTTAAACAAAAACATCCAAACCCAGGAGGTATCATGAGGGTCCTTAAAGATTTCGGCTTTTTTGGCGCTTTTTGTGTAAAGCCTGTCTGGCTGCTGGTTATAGCGGCTTTTGCCTTGTGGTTTGGCACAGCTTCACCGGTCAGGGCTGAAATCACCCACGGTCAGCTCTACACTTTCACCGGAGAGGCTGCGAACGACAACTTCGGCTATTCGGTTTCTGGAGCAGGTGATGTAAACAATGATGGATATGCTGACCTGATCGTGGGGGCATACGCTAAATTTGCGGGAGGCCCTTTTGTCGGGCGAGCCTATGTCTATTCCGGTCAGACCGGAGCCCTTCTCTACACTTTCACCGGACAAGCTGCGGGCGACTACTTCGGCAGTTCGGTTTCCGGAGCAGGTGATGTAAACAAGGATGGATATGCTGACCTGATCGTGGGAGCACCCTTTAATGATGCGGGAGGTGATAATGCCGGGCGAGCCTATGTCTATTCCGGTCAGACCGGAGTTCTCCTCTACACTTTCACCGGAGAGGCTATAAGCGACTACTTCGGACATTCGGTTTCCGGAGCAGGTGATGTGAACAAGGATGGATATGCTGATCTGATCGTGGGAGCACTCTATAATGATGCGGGAGGTAGTGATGCTGGGCGAGCCTATGTCTATTCCGGTCAGAACGGAGCCCTTCTCTGCACTTTCACCGGAGAGGCTGCGGACGACAACTTCGGCTATTCGGTTTCCGGAGCAGGTGATGTGAACAATGATGGATATGCTGACCTGATCGTGGGAGCACCTTCGAATTTTCTTATAGGTAGTTATGCTGGTCGAGCCTATGTTTATTCCGGTCAGACCGGAGCTCTTCTCTACACTTTCACCGGAGCGGCTGCAAACGACTACTTCGGCTATTCGGTTTCCGGAGCAGGTGATGTGAACAACGATGGCTATGCTGACCTGATCGTGGGAGCATACCAGAATGATGCTGGAGGTAGTAATGCTGGGCGAGCCTATGTCTATTCAGGTCAGACCGGAACTCTTCTCTACACTTTCACCGGAGCGGCTGCGGACGACAACTTAGGCAGTTCGGTTTCCGGAGCAGGTGATGTAAACAATGATGGATATGCTGACCTGATCGTGGGAGCACCCTTTAATAATGCGGGAGGTTTTGCTGCCGGGCGAGCCTATGTCTATTCCGGTCAGACCGGAACCCTTCTCTACACTTTCACCGGAGCGGCTGCGTACGACTTGTTCGGAATTTCGGTTTCCGGAGCAGGTGATGTAAACAATGATGGATATGCTGACCTGATCGTGGGAGCATACTTAAATGATGCGAGAGGCACTGATGCTGGGCGAGCCTATGTTTTCTCTTCTCAAGAGATTTGTTCTTATGAGGAGCTTTACGCTTTTACTGGAGCGGCTGCGTACGACTGGTTCGGACGTTCGGTTTCCGGTGCAGGTGATGTGAACAATGATGGATACGATGACCTGATCGTGGGAGCATACGGTAATGATGCAGGAGGCACTGATGCTGGACGAGCCTATGTTTATTCCGGTCAGACCGGAGCCCTTCTCTATACTTTCACCGGAGAGGCTGCAAACGACTACTTCGGACGTTCGGTTTCCGGTGCAGGTGATGTGAACAAGGATGGATACGATGACCTGATCGTGGGAGCATACGGTAATGATGCAGGAGGCACTGATGCTGGACG
>JALHSU010000198.1 GCA_022865345.1 Candidatus Zixiibacteriota bacterium | reverse complement strand
CTGAGATTTCTGCAGACTTTAACTGAGATAGCAACAGAAAAGAACTCCACTATCCTTTTCCCGGTGCCGATTGACCTTTTCACTCCCTTTATAAAGAAACTGCAAGAAGGTACGGAGAAAAAAGAGTAGATTCGAGTAAGACGTAAGATGTGAGATGATAAAAAGGCTGGGGGAGGAATCGGATTTTTCCCCCAGACTTCATTTCTATAATTATTGATTTTCGTAATGTGACCCTTACAGGGGCTGTCAAAAAAGTGAAACTAAGAGAGTGTCATTCTGAGCGAAGCGAAGAATCTCTCCCTGGATCAAAGAGATTCTTCAGTCGCTACGCTCCCTCAGAATGACAGGATGTTTTTTTTTCAACACACCCTTTTGGGTCGTATAGATGCGCCCGGTGTAAAATCGGACGCATCTATTTAACCGAATTTTAAAAGGAGCAAGGATGAAGAGGCTTGTCTGGACAATTGCAGTTTTTCTTACCGGATTTGGTATTTACCTCACCGACGCTCAGGCAAAGATTCCGGGTGAGGAAAACCTTATTCAAAAAATAAAAGAGGTCTTGACTCCTGTAGTTTCAGCTCCAAAGAGCTTGCCACAAGATTTTCATCCGGTCTGCGCCACTCCTGCTTTTGTCTGGATTACCGGACACAGAAATGAGCTTAGTCCGGAGGCGCAAAAAGAGCTTTCTTTACTGATGCCTCAACGACCGACCTACTCTCTCCCTGCTGTTGAGAAAACCTACAATACTCCCAGCGGGCATTTCAAGATACACTACGTTACCTCAACCATTGATTCGGTTTATCAATCGCATGTGGTTGATTCCTCAGGCGTCCCGCTGTATGTCATTTTCATAGGAGGAATAGCGGATTCTGTGTGGACTAAAGAGCTTGATACGCTCGGTTACAATCCTCCGCCATCAGATGGCTGGTACCCTGGCTGGCCCAATGGAGGGGATGGAAGGTACGACATCTATTTGGAGTCGATGGCATACGGTTACCTGGGTTACTCGCAGCCGGAATATTATGCTCCCCCGGATTACATTGGAGCTACCAGTTATGTAGTCCTCAGAAACGATTATAGCCTTTACGGCGGGAATTACAATAATTACCCCAGAGTGACCACTGCACATGAGTTCTTTCATGCAGTTCAGTTCGGATATGATGTAAATGAGATGGAATATGTGCCGTCAGATACTATCTGGGCATATCATCCTTACTGGATGGAGCTTACTGCTACTTGGATGGAGGATAAAATCTATGACAGCATTAATGATTATGTGAGTTATCTTCCTTATTTCTATAATTACCCCTGGCTCTCCTTAAAAGCTTTTTCCTATGACCCTGGTGATCCGAGCAGGTATTATCACGCCTATGCTGCCTGCGTGTGGGCTTTTTATTTATCCGAGAAATTCGGGGTCGACGTTATTAAAAGCATATGGATAAGATGTGGTCAACTTCAAGGAGACAATGTTTTGCCTGCTACAGAGGCGGTCTTGATAACTAAAGGTAGCTCCTTTAACCAGGCTTTCAGAGAATTCTCTATCTGGAACTATTTTACCGGTTCCCGGGCGGATACGGTTAATTTCTATTCCGAAGGGAATGGTTACCCGTTAGTCAACATTTACCCCACTCAGGTCTATTACTCCTATCCGGTAAGTGTGAGCTCGGTCCCGTATCCGCCTGAAGTTTTAGGAACAAATTATGTAATGTTTATTCCAGAAGTTAACCCAGGTGGACTAAGTCTTAATTTCAACGGTTCGGATTCAGCTAAGTGGAAAGCCTCGTTAATAGGCAATTCGACCTTTCTCCCGATCTCTTTTACCGAATTCAATTTAGATAGTTTGCAGAGCGGTAATGTTAAAATACATAACTGGAGCTATTATGATAACATTATTATGATCCCGGCAGTTATCACCCAGACCTCAGGCTCTTTCAACTACAGCTATCAAGCGCTATATGACAGCACGCTGACGAAGGTTGAAGAACAACAAGTTCAAGTGCCGAACACTTTCTCCCTGTCTCAAAACTATCCAAATCCTTTTAACCCCTCCACGACCATACCCTTCACTGTTAATAGTTCACAGTTCATGGTTCATAGACCCATCCACACCACCCTCAAAATCTACAATATACTTGGGGAGTTAGTGAGGACGCTTTTGGATGAGGAAAAGATGCCGAGTGATTATCAGGTGGTCTGGGATGGAAGAGATGATAAGGGTGAAAAAGTTAGCTCAGGGATTTATTTCTACCGGTTAGAAGCAGGAGGTTATGCTGAGATGAAAAAGATGGTTTTAATAAAATGACGGATAACGAATAAAAGATAAAAACCCTGTAGTCGTCGGGTCCCCTGACCCAACGGGCTAAATCAGTAATCCCGCCTTGCCTCAAGGCGGGATAGTCATTTGTATGAAAGAAAAAATTGAGAGAGAATTTCAGAAACTCTGCAGGCTTGAAAAAAGAAAAGGGGTTATTGGATTTGCTCCCTTGAAAGAGGTAAAGCTTCTTCCAGTTCAGAGAGATTATCTTAAGAGAAAACTTGCAGGTTTTGATTTTTCTAAACCAATTACGGCGATTTCCATTGGAGTTTTTTATACTCCGGAGGAGATTAAATCGATTCCGGATTGCTGGATTGCAAAGGGAACCAAATCTGGCAACTGGAACACCTATGCTCGAGCCTGCGGAGAAATTAACCGTATCCTGAACCGGATTTCTCAAGCCCTGGCTGAGAAGTTTAGCGGGATCAGAGAGCAAGCCACGGTTGAGGGATACACTCATAAAGTCAAGAAAGTGGAGGAATATTATGATATGTGCATCTCCCATCGGGCATTCGCACAAGAGGCAGGATTAGGCTGGAGAGGTAAATCCGGGCTGATAATAAGCCCTGAGAATGGTCCTGCTTTGAGGCTCTCGACAATTTTCATTCCATATAAGATAAAATCACCAAAAAGGAATTTTCAGGGATGCGGAGATTGCCAGGCATGCATGCAGGTATGTCCTTTTCTAAAAGGTCAGCAAGATTACAGACAGGGATGTCTG
>JALHSU010000197.1 GCA_022865345.1 Candidatus Zixiibacteriota bacterium | reverse complement strand
CTTGCAGAAAGCTCCATGGTCTCTTTGTCCACTAAATCCGGTTTGAAAACAACCTGGGTGATTCCATACCTGTCTCTTAAATCGATAAAAATCAATCCCCCGTGATTCCGGTAACTATTCACCCACCCGTTCAATCTCACCCTCTGCCCTGAATGACCCTTCCTTAAATCACCGCAAGTGTGCGTGCGCTTTAGATTTTCAAATTTTAGCAAATTCTCTCCTTACTATTTTTGTTTTTGATATTCTCACTATACCACCTCAAGAACGTAACTACAGCAGATATTATGACTTCAATATCTTCTAATTCGAATTCTTTTACATACCTGGGTGGAGGGTGTGAACCTTTACTACCAATAGACCAAATTAATCTAAGTAGGTTTTCGATGTAAGGATTTATTATATTTCTTTCTCTCATTTCTTCAACTTTTATCAGAAAATCTTCACTTTTTGACTTTTTAAAAATTTTACTCATTAATTCTTTGAAATAATTTTCTGTAGATTTCTTTTTTCTTGACTTTTTATCCTCATAAATTTTATTGAAAAACTCTTGTGCAGTGCTCCTTAAGGGATTCAGTAAATCATATGGCAACTCTTTGCCATATAATTCAACCCGCTTTTTAGTTCTTTCGTAATGTTCAGGAAAACTATCCTTTATGTTACCTAATAGAGATATGATTCTCTTTGTGGTATCAAGAGGAATTTCTCTTGTTTCAATCTTGGTTAAATTCTCTGCTTCAATTTGCAGATCATTTGTAAACTTCGTTCGCAAGTTTTCAATTTTCTTTCTCACCTCAAAATTTTCCGGTGTATACTCTGCTGCCATTTTGTATTCTGTGAGAGCTCGCTCGGAATCTTTTTTTAATTCACATAATTCACCAAGATACAGGTGACATTCAAACATTCCCTCCCTATACCCGGGGATAAGCTTGGCTAAAGGTCCATAAAGCGTTGGAACCCCTCCGCGTGAAGGGATAAAATGCCGTACGTGAAAAATTGAAAAGATTTTCAAAAGGTGTATGCAGTGGTCCACTAAAGACGGGGGCGTTTTTTCTACACCTTTCAACCGTATGGTCTGCATTATGGATCTGGCTACCAGATACGGCAAAATCGTGTAGCTAAAGGTGAAACTAGCTAACTCCGCATAATAGGCTTGAGCTTCCTCGGCCTCTACCCCGGAGTATAGATCAAAAACCTCCCACAGGTTATCAACGGAAGAGTAATCAAGAGACCAATCTTTTATTTCTGGACCCGGCTGATCTTTTATGAGTATAACAGTTGGAACGCTCGAATATATGTCTCCGACCAGCGCAGGCTTCCCGGTATCCCAGAATAGCTTCGTTAGGCTCGCAAACAGTTTAGCATCTTCCAAATCATAAAAGTTAAAGAATTCGGGCTCTCTAATCTCCCCATCCTCAGTTTTCTTTGTCTTCTTATAGTTATAGTGGTTCACAAAACCAGGGCTTATTTTATCTATTTCCTCGTATACTTTGAGCGCACCATCAAATTCTTGCAGTTTGAGCAAAATCTGAAGCTGCAATGACTTTACCTGTATAGTAAAAGGTAACCAACTTTTTTCTATCTCTTTAATACCAATTTCTCTATCAACTAATGCCTTTTCTAATTGCCCCAGTTTGTCGCTGTCCATGATTTCCGACAAATCTACCCTCTCTAAGAAACTTAAAGCTTTTAAGAGATGATTATTATCACCATCTCTCGAGATACCCCGTTTAAAGTACAAATCTGCCAGCCTTTTAAGATATTCATTCTCCAAAGCTCGTCTTGTTTTCGCGTCGCAGTTCGCTGAGGATAACTTAAACCAAGTTCCGTAGTTCTTTTCCGCTTCCTCCATAAAGTGAGAGGACCATCCACTTTCAGAAATAGCCCTAGCCAAATCCAAGTAACTGTTGGTATCCTCCGGGTCCAGTGAAATAATATCTCTATACTTATCTATTGCGGATATGCTGAGACCCCAATGTTTCTCTAATTCCATTGCAAGCTGCTTTAGGATCTGCTTTTCCGAAAACTTTCTATTCTCTAAGATCTCCTGGTATTCAATTTTCTTATCTAAATACCTTTTAATCGTTTCTTCGTCCTCAGCCTTTGCCAATTTGCCATTGTAGACCTTTAGCAAAAACGTTAATATTAAATACTTAATGTTTAGTTCTCTATCTCCGCATTTCTCTAGAATATTTTCCAATGGATATTTCACGATCGTAAAATCTTCTTCAAAATCATATCTCTTGTTCAAATCCTCGTACAACTCCTCGACCGTTATGTTGTAACCGCAGTTGACACACTTCCCGTCAAACAATACCATCTCGTCTCTTACACTATAGTATCTTGGATTCTCAAAGGTTTCCTGCCCGCATTTTGGGCATTTTATCCTGTCATTCATTGTTATTCTTTCCGACGATACTACTCTCTTAAGCTCGAATTAACTCCTGCACCAATTTCTCAAACTCAATCTCTTTTTGTTCTTTAGTCTCCATGTCCCGAAGAGTTCCTTTTCCTTTTTTCAACTCATCTTCTCCGATAATCAGAACTTTTTTTGCTTTCTGCCTGTCAGCTTCCTTCAGTTGCGATTTCAAACTTCTTCCCAGAAAATCAAGATCACATCTCAGACCTTTTTCTCTCAGGTCTTTGAGAAGTTTTAACCCCAGACTTTTTTCTTTCTCCCCTAACGGAGCGATGAATATATCCAGCCTTTCATCCTCAGGCGGAAACTTCTTTTGCATCTCCAAAACCAAAAAGAGCCTCTCTATTCCTGCAGCAAAACCGATTGCAGGT
>JALHSU010000196.1 GCA_022865345.1 Candidatus Zixiibacteriota bacterium | reverse complement strand
GCGGCTCACTCTCTAAAAGTCAAAACCCCCTAGGTATTACTAGAACTAATCTTTTACAATCATGTCATAAATTAGCGGAAGGAGGCGAAAGCCATGAGGACACAGGAGGTCGTCGCTAGTTTCATGGCTGATTGTAAGCTCCGGGGGCTTTCTCCCAAAACCCTAAGGGGTTACGATTGCCATACTAAGCGACTTATAGAATTATCCCCAGAGTTCCCGCCCAAGTCTGACACAATACAGGAGTTCCTTGCAACCGTCAAGGGTGCTCACAATGCCGATGCCTATTACCGAACATATCATGCTTTAGGGAATTATGCCGAGAGGCGGTGTGGAATCCCTAATTTCATGCAATCGGTAACACGCCCTAGAGTTCCCAAACAAATCATGCCTACTATTTCAAACACGGAATTGAATTTACTAGCCGTGTTCCTTGAGAAAGCACCAGCTCGGGATAAAGCGATACTAGTCTTATTCATTGACACTGCTATCCGGAGTGGCGAGGCAGCTCTAAAGAGAAAAGATATTGGTGAAGACAGAATTATTATTCACGGGAAAACAGGATACCGTGTAGCCCCATTATCTTCAATTACCAGGGATTTACTTTTATCCTTACCGGTATATGAAGACGGATATGTCTTTCATGGGACTGGCAAATACAAGGATATACCGTTAGGGTCTACTGGCTTTTACAAGATAGTTAAGAAATATCTCAGGATGGTCGGCTATCAAGGGGGAAAACAATACGGCCCGCAAACCCTAAGGCGATCATTCGGGGTATTTCACCTTAAAGATGGCGGAGACTTAAAGAGCCTATCTCTTATTCTGGGGCACAGTTCCATAACCACGACGGCGAATTATTACACACCGCTTTTAACTGAAGATGTGATTCAGATACATCATAAACATAGTCCAATAAAAGTATTTGAGGAAGCAACAAATGAATCCAACACCTGAAAAGATACAAGAACTTATAAGAGCTTCTCATATAATTTCCTATGAGGGATATTACCATACACAGGATAAAGGTGATGGTGAGATGAACGCTTTATTCAGAACTATAATTCATCTCTTATCAAAAGCTATTACTAAGGAAAAGGAGGTGAAATGAGCATACTAACAAGTTCTATTCTCAATGAGGCAGACCTGGAGGAGATAATGGGTATGCCATTGTCAAACCTGAAAACCCTAGCCAGGGATGATGAGGAGTTTGTCCGCATCGTAAGGCTCGCCATTAACAAGGGGATTCAATTAGGAAGGGAGAGAGCAGTTCTGGCTTACAACAGGTCGCTTCGGGAGAGAATAAATTAAGGGAGGAAATGATAATGATAACTGAAAAAGCCAATCAACAATTTCAGATTGTCTCTGGCATGGTCAGGAAATTAAGTGATATAGAAGAAGTGTCTCTCTTGAACTTTCTAATAGGTTATCTATGGAGAGACGAGGAACTTTACAAGGGTATAAGTTCATGGCTGAGTAGCCAAAACAAAGAGGAGAAAAAGGGGGAATGATGGAAATCTGTGAATTTTGTGGCAGAGAAACAGAGGGTACCCAAGGTACATCAATGACGGGTGCTTATTGTATTGGATGTCTGCGTCTTACCATTAAGGAGTGCCAGAATGCTATTAAGGAACTGCAAGAACGGAAGCACAATCAGGGCAAAGACCTAAAAAGAAAAATATCCACAGAGGGTAATTCAGTTGATAAAGCCTACAATGATGCCTTCAAAAATCTCATTGAAGGCCCCAAAGATATTTAAGGATTGTGATTACTATTATTAAGGGGGGATGATGGAAGAGATAAAAAAGTGTAGAGATTGTGTCTCATGGTTTACCGTTGGGCAATGGCAAGGGAACTGCAAAATTCATTCCTGGGTTAAGCTCAAGTGGAGCGATTCGGCAACGCCAATTACTAGCAGATGCCAGGACTATACCCCAAGAATCTTAGTTGGAGCAACACAAAAGGAGGTTAAAAATGGCTGAAGGAGAGAAAAAGACAGAGACGTTTGATTATGAATTTTTACATAAGTGTCAATATGATATTGATTATGATGGCCGTAACCTTGATTGTGGTGAACCTGCCGTAGCAAAGGGATGGTGGGTTGATGAAAAAGGAACTATGACAAGTGTAGTTTATCTTTGTCCTGACCATTTACGATTCATATTGGCAAGGGAGGGAAACAATGGCTGAACGCAAGAACCTAACGATAACACAAGTCAAGGAAATCGAGAAGGTAGGGGATAAACAGATTCCCAAGCTATCTTTCACGATTAAAGGTCAGGAGGAGAAGCATTCATATTTCACCTTTAGACCCAGCCTCTTTGAAGCAATTAAACAAGGGCAAACAATCAGTGTTGATATAGAAACAGAAATAAGGGGAGAATATACGAATCACAAGATTGTCCAGATTTATATTGACGGGCAACCAATGGGTGGGAAGAAGGAAGGCTATCGTGGGAAGTCGCCTGAGGAGCTGGAGCAATCATTAAGATCACAGTGCTGCTCTTATGCAAAAGACCTCGCTGTGGCAGACAAGATTAAAGTAGTTGGGATAATCAATCAAGCCGATGTTTTCTATAACTGGGTAAAAAAGAGTGAACCCAAAGCGCCGGAGACTAAGCTAAAACCCGAAACCCAGGCGCCATCAGAAGCTAAAACCCCAGCGCCAGAAGAAAAGGCTAAGGTAGAGACACCTGAAACTAATGCAGAATTAGTAGCTAAAGCTTGGGAGAAGATAGGTAAAGAATCTCCCAGTGGCAAGGCAATCCCCAATATAACTGACTTCAAAAAATTGCTAATGAACCACAAGATACCTACCCATGAAGCCAAAGAAATCCTGAGTATCAAAGATTACGATGAATTAACAGACCTTGATGAAGCCTGGGAGAAAATAAAGAAGGCAAAGGGAATTAAATAGTGGATTTTCCTAATCGTTTCTTTTTTGAGGGATGGCGACTACCTAATACGGGATTAACTAGGGTGACAGATATTCCCTGCTCGGCTTGTGGAAAATCATTGATTGAAATACCCTTCTCGGCTGGAATTACGTTGTCCTGCGATAACTATGGATGCGCGCTATTTAGGGAACGCCAGGGGATAAGGAAGGCAAATAGAGTGTGCAGGGTTTGTCATACGGAACTTAATGGTAACTGGTCTCCGTTTCGCAAAAGGCAGAAGAGCAATATCTGTAAGACCTGCGATAGCATCCAGCGAAAATCAAGGCAAAATTATCCCGTGGAATTAGAACAGAAAAGAGAAAGGTATGCTTATGCCCGAAGTTTGGGTTTCCCGTGCAAAGTGGCAGCCAGGATTGATTACAAAAGCAAAGAGGCGATTAGGGAAATAGCTGAAGTGCAAGGATTATTAAATTGAGACTACTAACTCTTTTCATTCTTTCCTCCTTTTTGCACTTGGGGGGTGTCATTGCGAGCGAAGCGTGGCAATCCCCGCTACCAAATGAGAGGTGATAAATGAGAGAGATGACAGAACAAGAGAAGCAAAAACTGAATGAATCTACCCTATCAATGCTGAGAATATGCAGTTCCTGTGGATTACGGTTTGCGTCGCCAGATGGAAGAGATAAGAAGTGTTGGGAATGCCAAGGTTATGAAAAACCTCCAGTGCATTATTATGTATATGATGAGGATGGTCTCGCCATTGAGAAGCTAATTGATGCTAAAGGAGAGAGATGAACGGAATCTTGTTTAAGCCTTGGAAGATTAAGGCTATTGCAGAGAGTGATAGAGAATGGCAGACACGCCGATTAGGTGGGCTAAAGGAAATAAACGAACATCCTGATGAGTGGATATTCAAGGGGACTATTGATGGCAAGTATTGGTTTCAACATCCCCAATGCGAACGGGATGACTGGCTATACAACAGATATATTAAGCCTCGCTACCAAGTGGGCGAGGTTGTCTATATCAAAGAGGCGTATTGCCACAAGGTTGACCCTATTACTGCTGAGGTTAGTTATGATGAATTTTGGTATCGCCTTGATAATCCAGATGTTATCAAGGTTGATGGTGATGGTGGCCAGGAATTTAACAAGGATGGGACTGAAAAATCTCCCTGGGTTTCACCATTATTGATGCCTCAATCAGCAGCCCGCTACTTTACCAAGATAACAGACGTGAGGGCAGAGAGAGTCCAAGATATAACAGAAGAGGATGCTAAGGCGGAGGGAATTGACCCCCGATTTTGCACAAGAAGGATAGAGATTGAACCAGGGATAAGTAGCTTCATAAGTGGGGCGAAAGCTAGGTTCTCTATT
>JALHSU010000195.1 GCA_022865345.1 Candidatus Zixiibacteriota bacterium | reverse complement strand
GTGCAGAAGGTAAGAAAAGAAGAGCCAAGACCGGATACGGAGAAGATGAGGGCGGTATCTGAAGAGAGGTAAATGGACGTTGTAGGGGTACGGCATGCCGTGCCCCTACAGAAAAAATAAAAATCTCTTGTTTTCTTAGAATATATTGACTATGCTAAATTAAAGAAAAATCTCAAGTAAAGGAGTGGAAGATGTTAAGAAATCTAAAGCTTCTGATAATGGTTTTGATAATCTTATTTCTTTCTTCATCCTTATCTTTTCCACTGGACCAGGGAAAAGCAACATCTGATAAGGTTCAGGAGGAGCAGGTTCCAACCGGAAAGTCGGTTATCATTCCGAAAGATACAACTGGCACTCCGCAGAACTACCATATACCCTGGAGCGTTCTAAATGGCGGTGGCACTGACATGGCTTCTACCAACTACAAAGCTATGGTCTCCTCAGCTCAGACAGCCATCGGAGAAACCCAGAGCACTAACTACCAATTAAAAATAGGATACTGGTACGGCGGCAAGCCCTTTATGTGCGGAGACGCTAATGGTACCTTGAATGTGAATGTGGCTGACATCGTTTACCTGGTGGCTTATTTATTTAAACATGGTCCGGAGCCAGACCCGCTCTACTGTGGAAATGCGAACGGTGACGACAATGTGAACATAGCTGACATCGTCTATTTGGTAGCCTATTTCTTTAAACACGGTCCAATGCCTAATTGTCAATAAGTTACTCGCAGTAGAATAGTTTCAGCAGCAGGAAAAAAATCTCCCGGCGTCCTTGCGGGGAGATTTTTTTTGCCTCAAAAAACAGTTATCAAGAAGATTCTTTTCTCCGATAAGATAAAAGACAGTTTTCTTCTTTCAAAGAACAGTTTAAGGAGGAAAGATGGATAAGATAAAGGCATTTTTGATCAACCACTTAGAAAAGATTCTAATCCTGGGTCTCACGGTCGTCATCTTAATCACCAACTATTTCATCACCCAGAAGATGGCTTTCCTTAATTTCTATTATCTGCCGGTTCTGGTATCCGGCTATTTTCTGGGGAAAAAATATGCAGTCTACACCAGTCTTTTCAGCATCAGCCTGGTGGTTTTCTTAGGAGTCTTATACCCGCACTCCTTTTACAATCAATCCACTGGTCTGCAGTTAGCGTTAAATCTGGTGATCTGGGGAGGTTTTCTTTTCTTGTCAGCAGCCGTGGTTGGGACCCTGTACGAGCAGAAGGAGAAGAAAATTCAGGAATTGAAAAAAGCTTACGTAGGAGTCATCGAGATTCTAACTAAGTACCTCGAATCCTCTGACCGTTATACCAAAGGGCATTCGATCAGGGTAGCTGATTATTCTACGGAGATAGCTAAGGCAATGGAACTTCCCAAGCCAGAGGTCGAGAATATCCGGGTGGCAAGTCTTCTGCACGACATAGGGAAAATAGAAATCTCCAGCGACCTGATAAGTAAAGCCGCCAACCTTACCGCAGAGGAGAAGAAGATAGTCGAAACCCACGTGGAAAAAGGAGCAGAGATATTAAACTCGGTCGGGACGGTTCTCAAGGAATCTATCCCCATAGTCCTGTCGCATCACACCTTCTTTATCGAGAGCAACCAGGAGGAGAGGAAATTCAACAACCTTCCCCTGGGAGCAAGGATTTTAGCCGTAGCAGACAGTTTTGACGCTATGGTTACAGACAGACCCTACCGGGCAGGAAAACCTTTGTGGCAGGCGGTAGAGGAATTGGAAAAGGGGGCTGGAACCCAGTTCGACCCGGAAGTGGTAGAGGCTTTCAAAAAGGTGCTGGCGGATAAAGTTGAAGTGGCGTAAAAAAAGGTTCAAAGGTTCGAAGGTAAAAAAAACAAAAGGCAAGGCTTCTAGTCTTGCCTTTTTATTAAGATAACTGATAAAAACAATTATGCACTGTTCTTAAATAACTTATTTAGAAGGCAGGGGAAAAGGGGCATCTTAAAAACAAACTCCCCATCGTCTTCAGTAAGCCAGACATCAGTGCCTGGTTATGGAGAACAGACAATAATGTCTGTTCTACCGTTATTGAATAGTAGGGGTTCAGGAATTTGTACCCCTACAATATGATTTCCCATTAATTTATTATCGGGCAATATCTTAACGATAGAACTTTTTTCAAAAAATAGGTTGACAATTGTGAAAATTTGGTTATTTTATATTTTGAGAAGAGGGGGAAAACTCTTGCTCTTTGCTTCTTAATTCCTGGAGGTTTATGAAAGCAGTTGTTAAAGCTTTCTTTTGCATTACCACAATTCTCTCTCTTTTCAGCGGTGCTTCAGGCAGGATAATCTACATTCCTTCTCCTTCCTTAGCTACAATCCAAGGAGGGATAAATTATGCCTTGGACGGGGATACAGTTTTGGTTAATTCCGGAACCTATTATGAGAATATCAACTTCAAAGGCAAAAAGATAGTTGTCGCCAGCAAGTACCTTTTAGATAACGACACCAGCCAGATAAGTTCAACCATCATCGACGCAACTTACAAACCTTCAAGTCCAGTAGTTACTTTTAAATCCAGAGAGGATTCTCTCACCATTTTAACCGGATTTACCATTCAGAACAGCACCAATTTATGGGGTGTGCTGTGCGACAGCGGTTCCAGCCCGGTCATCATCCACAACCT
>JALHSU010000194.1 GCA_022865345.1 Candidatus Zixiibacteriota bacterium | reverse complement strand
GCTGAAAGCATATCCACTTTCTTTTTATGCTTATGAAGTTTTGCTCCTGTATCTCTTAAAACCCTCAGAGATTCAACTGTGGTCAACCTCTCATCCCAGAAAGTTATCGGAATTTTTATTCTGGATGAAAGCTTTTTAGAGAATTCCAGGACCTCTTTTCCTTTTTTCCCGATTGAGCCGTCCATATTCCTGGGCATTCCCAGGACGATCTCGCCGACATTTTCCTTTTCGACTAACTGCTCAATTCTTTGAAAGGAATCTCCATCTTCTTTTGTATCAAAAGTCAAAAAGGGCCAGGCCATCTTGCCCAGCAAATCAGACAATGCCAGCCCGATTCTTCTTTCGCCGAAATCTATTCCTAAGATTCTCTTCATACAAAAGAATTTACGTTTCTCCTCAGGATTTGTAAAGTGATTTTATGTTATGGTGTATTATTCTTTGGGTCGTCAAGACTGTAGGGACGAGGTTTCCTTGCCCTCCTCCACTATGTAGGTCAAGCATAGCGAAGCTTGCTTGACAAAAAAGAATAGGTTGTCAACCAGTCCTTAGGACATGGTTGACCCACGTCGTAATAGATTGTACTTGATTAATCAAATTCTCTTGTTTTCCAGAATAAGATAAACTAATTTAGGATTAGAATGAAAGTTCCGTTTCCTAAATCTCTAAACCTGGCTGTGACCCCCACTCCACTGGAGAAGCTGAGAGATATTCCGCTTATTCCTCCTGATTATAAAGTCTACATCAAGAGAGATGACTTAACCGGATTTGGTCTTTCCGGTAATAAGGTAAGAAAACTGGAGTTCTTAGCTTTTGAGGCTCTAAAGAAAAAAGCTGATACTTTGATCACTTGCGGAGGTTTTCAGTCCAATCATGCCAGGGCTACTGCCTTGGTTGCGGCTCAATTGGGTCTCAAATCGGCTCTGGTTCTTTTCGGGGATGAAGCTCCCCAGAACGAAGGTAATCTTTTTCTGGATAAGCTTTGCGGGGCAGAGATAAGATTTATCCCTTCAAGCGAATATGAAAATGTAGACAGGATAATGGAGCGCCTCTCCGAAGAACTAAAATCCAAGGGCAGGAATCCTTATATCATACCTGAAGGCGGGTCAAATCCTTTTGGGGTCTGGGGATATATCAAGGCAGCCTTTGAGATGAAGAAACAGATAGATAGGCTGAAAATAAAAATTGCCAAGATAGTAACCGCCTTAAGTTCTGCTGGGACCTATTGCGGGCTTTTCTTAGGTGCAAAACTTTGTGGATGGAAAACTGAGGTCATGGGCATAAATGTGCGCTTTCTTCCTACATATCCTAAAGAGAAGATCATTACCCTTTTGGAGAAGACGATTGCTCAATATCGACTAAAAGTTAGATTCACAGAAAAAGAGATTAAAATAGTTGAAGGCTATGTAGGTGAAGGGTATGCCCTGAATAAGAAAGAGGAGATAGAATTCATCAAAGCCTTTATCTCAAAGTCCGGGATTCTGCTTGATCCAGTCTATACAGGAAAGGGAATGTTCGGTCTGGTAAATATGCTGAAGAAAGATGAATTCTCCAGAAAAGAGAAAATCTTATTCCTGCATACTGGAGGCGGGTTCGGTCTGTTTCCGGTAAAAGATGAATTTTTTGAGTAGGTCAAGCATGTCCGCCTCCGGCGTGACTGCATGACAATGAAGAATGTCAACCAGTTCTTTGGACATTTTATGTGTTGTGTCAGGAGCTACTCCTGACATTAAGTTTTCTGTCAGGTCTAGGACCTGACAGAACTAAAAAAACGTCTTCAAAAATCTACTTGTATTCACTTGCACCATATATGAATGGGGTTGCATAATTTCAGTATAAAAACGGGTATTGGTTTCTCCCTATAGAGGCAGGGTCAACCTTAATAACGGCTTATACTTTAAAGAGTTAAACGTCTCACAGGCATATATTTTGCTCTGTTGTCTGGTGGGTTTCAAAAAAAAGGAGACTAATGCTTTCAGCCGGCATAAAAAGAGGTTTTCCCAGGGATAGAATCGCTTCCCTTAAAGAGCCCAAGATAAAAAGAGATGAGGGAGGATATTACATCCTGACGCTGAATGAAAATATCAAGGTCTATTTTGAGGATTATTACCTTTTTTTAGAAAGGGCAGAAGCCAGGTGCCTGGAGGAGAAAAAAGATTTAGAGAAAAAGATTATCCAGTGTGATTCGAAAAAAACCGAGTGTCTGTCCTACTACCGGGCAAAGAAATTACTGGTTGACCAGGTGTTGAGATATCTCTACTCCTATTATGGGGATTCTTCGGATTTAAGAGTGATAATGTCTCCCTGGTGTTTCGGCACGGTTATTCTGGAGAAAATTGAGATATACAAAGAGAGATTATCTAGAAATGAGATCCAGGATCCGAATATCTCCGAGTATCCTTATTTTGTTCTGAAATATGCGGATGAGATCTACAAGAAAACCCTTTTAGACCTTTTCGAGTTCCCGGAAAAAGCTTTCTCCATTCGCTGGCAGTACAGCGAGCTTTTGAAAAGATATTCCAAGATTCTATCCAATATCAGCGGTGCCTTGCAGAGCATTCTGTTTATGGTGAAAAGTTACGGTTCGCCCTAATAGATATAAAGACTGAAACTCTTTTGCCCATCAGCTCCCCTCCCGGGGCTGGGAATTTTCTCTCCCAGCCCCGAAGTTTTTTTATCAGATGTAGGTGAACAGGCATCCTGTCTGTTCATAATTGATATGGAGTGCATCGTCCGTGACGATGCATAAAAATCCCCTCTCCCCTGGTGGGAGAGGGTTAGGGAGAGGGGGTCACCCTCCCCTGTCCCCTCCCATCAAGGGAGGGGAAAGATTCCGTAGCGTCCGACGTTTCTGTCAGAGGTTATGAAATCAAGTCCGCGTAGGGGCGGAGTTTAACTCCGCCCTGTGAGGAGTGGGTGGAGTTTATCGGTATTGAAGTCGGACAGGGACAAGCCCTGTCCCTACAAAAGATTGGGATTTTCGCCTTGCCCCAAAGGAGGGAATAAAGATTGACAGCTAAGTCCGAATTTATTTTATTGACGAAACACAACCAAACAAAAGGAGAAAAAATGTCTAGTCCAGTAAAAATAATCCAGTCTGAAAAAGCACCCAAAGCTATCGGTCCTTATAGCCAGGGGATAAAGCTTGAAAATTTAGGTCTTGTCTTCACCTCCGGGCAGATACCTTTAGACCCCAAAACCGGAGAGATGGTCTCAGGGGATATAAAACAGGAGACCAAACAGGTTTTAGAAAATCTCAAAGCGGTTTTAGAAGGTGCTGGCTCAGATTTGACTAAAGTTATTAAGACCACGGTTTATCTGAAGGATATGAAGGATTTTTCTTTGATGAATGAGGTCTATGCTGGTTATTTCAAACAAAACCCACCAACCAGAACCACCATCGCCGCCGCAGATTTACCCAAAGGCGCGAAAATAGAGATAGATGCAGTGGCGGTGATTTAAAATAAAATTCGTAGGGCAAGGCTTTTAGTTTTGCGGAAAACTCAATGTGTAGATGCTTTAATTTTTTCCTTGTTTAATTCTTGACAATATCTTTAATTTGATGCAGGTAAAAAATAATCATTTTGTTAATTCAGTACAATCTCTTTTTTTAATGTCTTATGGAAGATGAAAATAAGAAGAACAAGGTAAAGTTATTACTCTATGTCCCTCTAGTCACGCTAGTGGTATCGGTTATCGGTAATATCTTTCAATATTGTAATTATAAATCACAGTTAAATCATTATAAAGAACAGTTAAAGCCAGAGATCGAATGTTTCTATAGATATTTTGCAGGGGAGAATAAATACAAATTTGTTATAAAGAATATTGGTTTAGTAAACTGTAAAGACATATGGGCCCAAGAGAAAATATTTATGATTCATGATGATGAAGTATTTGAAGGCGAAGATGTTCCACATTATAATTACGTTGTATATAACGGGTCACGCACTCGTATGTGGGATCTAAAGAAAAATGATGAGATTGAATTAGAACAAGTAAAGCATCAACTTTTGGCTTTTGAAAAATTAAGGGTGAAATATGAGCCAAGAATAATTTCAAAGTGGAATGTCGCATACTCTCATACAAGTACATCAAAGAGATACCAAATTGAAAAATATTTTATTTTTGATTACGATGATAGACTTTTCAAAGAGCCAGAAAATTATGTAGGTGGCTTGTCTATTTTGAATAAAATAAAAGATTATGAATCATTTGGAAGTAACCAAACTGTAAATATTTTTAATCTAACTGGAGACTTTGAGATAAATGCCCCTAATACATATTTGATTAATCCAGATTATTCACTTACAATATTATATCCTTGGTCAAAGGTTAGCCTTAAACAATTTAATAAATCTTTATTATTTAGCGTTGGTGAGTATGAAATTCAGCCAGCAGATGATGTAGAGGGCTCAATTCGTTATACTTGGGAATTTAAAAATGGAAAATGGGAAAAGGTCCCTTATTTTATTGGAAAGGGTCCCTTTTATTCAAAAGTAATGAAATTGGCACTTGCTTATTTACCTACTGATGAGGCAAAGAAGGTTGAGCAGAACCCAAAGCTCCTGAAATATTTTGATGAAGAAAGAAGGAAACCAAAACAGACCATTGAAGAGATCTTAGAGAAAGCAAGAATTAAGTTTTTAAAAAACAGAGAAAAAACCCATTAATATTTACTTATTACCACATATTTGTTATGGAGTAAGGAACTTCCTTCCGACAGCTGATGTTATGTAGCGGAAGGCTTCAGCCTTCCATTTATTTAAAACATGTGGAAACCTGAAGGTGATAAAAAGTTTGGAGTTTGGCGTTTGTTCGTTTGGAGAAAAATACGGAAAAAAACTAACCGTATTTTTTTGTTGACAAGGGGTGTTTACTTTAGTAAAATGGGTTGCGTATTAGAGACGTTAATCAGGATAATTTAAAGAGAAGTTTTGATATGAAGAAGGATAGAGTATTGGGCGTTATTCCAGCCAGGTATAACTCCTCACGTTTGCCGGGTAAACCGCTTTTGCCCATTCAAGGAAAACCTCTGATTCAGAGAGTATATGAAAGCGCCTCTCGGTCAAGACTTTTAAATCAAGTAATTGTGGCAACAGATGATCAGAGGATAAGAAAAAGCGTGGACGATTTCGGTGGGAAAGTGGTTTTAACGTCGAGTAAACCTAAGACTGGAAGCGACAGGGTGGCTGAGGCAGTTAAAGGTTTGAATTGCGATCTGGTTTTGAACATCCAGTGCGATGAAGCTTTTATGAATCCCAAGATGCTGGATCAGTTAATCAATTTTATGCAAAAGAATAAAGACGTTCAGATGGGGACTTTGGCTAAAAAGGTAAATGACCCGGATTTTTTCAAAAATCCTGACCGGGTTAAAGTGGTTCTGGACAAGGATGGGAATGCAATTTATTTTTCCAGGTTCCCTATTCCTTTTCAAAGGGGAAACGGGAAAAAAGGAATAAACTATTATGAGCATATCGGGGTCTATGCTTTTAGAAAAGGGTTTCTGTCGAAATATGCTAAACTGAAACAGACCCCCCTGGAGAAAACTGAAAGCTTAGAGCAGTTAAGGGTTTTAGAGAACGGCTACAAGATTAAAGTGCTTTTAACAGATTATGATTCGAAATCCATAAATTCCCTTTCAGATTTAAGAAAATTTAATAAAGAGGAATTAAATTGACTCAAAAGAAAATGCCAAAATATATCTTCATAACTGGCGGTGTGGTCTCCTCCCTGGGTAAAGGGGTTGCCTGTTCCTCCTTGAGTCTTCTTCTGAAAAAAAGAGGGCTTAAAGTCACCCTGCAGAAATTCGATCCGTATCTGAATGTCGACCCGGGCACGATGAATCCTTTTCAGCATGGAGAGGTCTTCGTCTTGGATGACGGATCAGAGACTGATTTAGATTTGGGCCATTACGAAAGATTTTTGGATGAAAGCCTGACCAAGGACAGCAACGTCACCACAGGCCAGGTTTATGGCGAGGTTATCTCCAGAGAAAGGAGAGGAGATTACTTAGGGGCGACAGTTCAGGTGGTTCCGCACATAACAGACGAGATTAAAAGAAGGGCAAGAAAAGTAGCAGAGAAAAACGGGGACGTGGACGTGGTTATCACCGAGATCGGAGGGACAGTCGGAGATATCGAAGGACTTCCTTTTTTGGAGTCGATCAGGCAGATGGGTCTTGAAAACGGTCACAGCAACACGCTTTACATCCATCTGACCCTGGTCCCTTATGTCGAGTCCGCAGGAGAGGTCAAGACCAAGCCTACCCAGCACAGCGTCAAGGAATTAAGGGAGATCGGGATCCAGCCGGATATCCTCTTATGCCGGACCTCCAGGCCCTTGTCTAAACAGATAAAAGACAAGATAGGGCTTTTCTGCAACGTGCCCAGCCATGCGGTGATCGAGGCCATTGACGTGGAATCGATCTACGAGATACCCTTGATTTTCCACCAGCAGGGTCTGGATGATTTAGTGTGCAGGCATCTGGATTTAGCCTGCGAGAAGCCGGATCTGACCAAGTGGGAAAAGATGGTGCAGAGGATCAAATATCCAAAACATCAGGTCAAGATAGGAATCTGCGGCAAATATACCAATTTAAAGGACTCCTACAAAAGCATAATCGAAGCTTTCATTCATGCAGGGGAGGAAAATGAAGCTAGGGTAGAACTTTCCTGGATTTCCTCTGAGGATATGGAAAAAGATGGTGCGGGAAAATATCTTAAGGATATAGATGGGGTTTTGATTCCAGGCGGTTTTGGTGAAAGGGGAATAGAAGGTAAAATAGAGGCAGTGAGGTTTATCAGAGAAAATAAAATCCCGTTTTTTGGAATCTGCCTGGGGATGCAGTGTGCGGTGATCGAGTTTGCCAGAAATGTCTGCAATATGAAAGGTGCAAACAGCACCGAGTTCGACCGACATACTGAATATCCGGTCATCAGCTTACTTGCCGAGCAGGAGAAGGTAGTGGACAAAGGGGCAACTATGCGACTGGGGGCTTATCCCTGTAATCTGGATAAAAGCAGTTTTTCCTTCAAAGCGTATGAAGAGGAGAAGATCAGCGAAAGACACCGGCACCGGTATGAGTTCAACAACCGTTTCAAAGAGGTCTTATGCAAGGCCGGAATGAGAATAGCCGGGACCTCGCCAGATAAAAGCCTGGTGGAGATAATCGAGATCGAAGACCATCCCTGGTTTGTTGGAGTGCAGTTCCACCCGGAGCTGAAATCCAGACCCTTGAAAGCACACCCGCTCTTCCGCGATTTCGTGAAGGCTTCCTTAAGATATAAAAACTCCAGAGATTTGAAAATGGTAGGGGAAAAAGAACCTCTGACCAAAATGTGAGGAAACCTTTGCATTATGAAAAAAACCGTAAAGATCAAAGATATCCCTATAGGTCAGGGCTCTCATTTAGTCTTAATTGCCGGTCCCTGTGTAATAGAGTCTGAAACTCTAGTTCTGGAAACAGCTCAGAAGATAAAAAAGGTCACCGATAAACTGAAGTTCCCATTCATCTTCAAATCCTCCTACAAAAAAGCTAATCGCCTGAGCATAGAATCATATTCTGGACCGGGTATGAAAGAAGGTTTAAGGATTTTGGAAAAGGTAAAAAAAGAACTGGATGTCCCGATTTTGACAGATATTCATTCCCCGGATGAGGCTTCCCCAGTCTCTGAGGTTGCAGACGTATTGCAGATACCGGCGTTTTTATGCAGGCAGACAGACCTGATCTTATCTGCGGCTAAAACCGGAAAAGCCCTGAACATCAAAAAGGGACAGTTTATGGCGCCTGAGGATATGGACCAGATTGCCAAAAAAGCTGAGTCAGTGGGAAATGACCAGATTCTATTGACAGAAAGGGGAAGTTTCTTTGGCTACCATGACTTAGTGGTAGATTTTCGTTCACTGGTGATTATGAGCAATCTTGGTTATCCGGTGGTTTTTGATGCTACTCATTCTCTGCAATTACCAGGTGGAGGAAAAACTTTTTCCTCAGGTGAGCCTCAGTTTATCTTCCCTTTAGCCCGGGCTGCAGTTGCCTGCGGTTGTGATGCTTTGTTTATTGAGACTCATCCGCGGGTTGAGGAAGCGCTCTGCGATAAGGGGAGCATGCTTCCTTTGGATAGATTAGAGCAGCTTTTGTTTCAGGTGAAACTGATAGACGAACATAGAAGAACGTGGCTCAAGGAGGCTTGAATCATAAATTCGGCTCTGAATAAAAAATTGAGGAAAATAAAGCTTTTACTTCTGGATGTGGATGGGGTTTTGACTGATAATTCGATCTACCTGGGAAATGACGGTAAGGAATTCAAGAGGTTCAATGTCTCAGATGGCTTGGGAATATATTTTGCCAGGAGGGTTGGGATAAAAGTGGGTTTTCTTTCAGGCAGAGTCTCTAAGTCTGCTGTGATAAGAGGAAAAGAATTAAAAGTGAAAGAGCTCCATTTCGGGATAGATGATAAATTGAAAAGATACGAAGAGCTGAAAAAAAGGCTTAAATTGAAAGATGAGGAGATACTTTTTATGGGGGATGACCTTTGGGACCATAGAGTATTTGAAAAGGTGGGGGTCCCGGTAGGAGTTAAAAATGGAGATAAAAGGATCAATCGATTAGCTCTTTACGTAACTAATAAAAGAGGTGGGGAGGGGGCAGTCAGAGAGGTGGTCGATTTGATCTTAGAGTGCAAGAAAATAAATCCGTTGAGGTATCTAAAATGATAATCGAAAAAGCCAAAGAGGTGATCCGCAAAGAGGCGGAAGCCATTTTGAACTTAGAGAAGAAAATAAACTCCGAGTTTCAGAAAGCAGTGGAGATAATCCTCAAATGCCGTGGCAGGGTGATCGTAACCGGCATTGGGAAATCAGGGATAATCGGCAAGAAAATCGCTGCCACCCTGACCTCAACTGGAACTGCGGCTTTCTTTTTACATCCGGTAGAAGGTCTGCATGGAGATTTAGGCCTGGTGCGAAGGGATGACGTGGTTATCGCCATCACCAAAAGCGGTGAGACCGAAGAGCTGCAGCAGCTCTTCCCTTTATTCAAAAGATTAGGAGTCCCCATAATCAGCTTAACCGGCAGCCCCGGCTCTCAGACCGCCGAGAAAAGCGACGTGGTCATAGACGTCTCAGTGGACGAGGAGGCTTGCCCAAATAATTTAGTCCCCACTTCCAGCACCACAGCCGCTTTAGTTATGGGGGATGCTTTAGCCATTGCCCTTTTAGAGGAGAGACATTTTTCAGCAGAGGATTTTGCCCTGCTTCATCCAGGCGGTTATTTGGGGAAAAGGCTGCTTTTGAAAGTGAAGGATGTCATGCACACTGGGAACAGTATCCCGATGGTGTTTGAAAATGTGGGTATGAAGGATGTTATATTAGAAATGACCTCCAAAAGGTTTGGCGCGACCACTGTGGTCAATGACAAAAAGGAGTTAGTGGGTATCTTCACTGACGGTGATCTAAGGAGGCTAGTGGAGAGAACTGAGGAGATCTTCAAATTGAAAGCCGGGGAAGTAATGATCCGAAATCCCAAAACCATAGAGGAAGAAGCATTGGCTGCTAAAGCCCTGAACCGGATGGAATTTTTCAACATAACCTGCCTGATTGTGCCCAACGGGAATAAGGAGCCAGTAGGGATTTTACACCTGCACGATCTTTTAAAGGCAGGTGTGGTATAGTCAATCGATTTCAATGGGAAAAATTCCTTGGTCAAAATCAAAAAAAAGATTAAAGAATTGGCTAATTTACAGATTCATATTAATCTTAATTAGTTTTTTAAACTTACTTCCCCGTAGGCTTTCTCTTTCTATAGGGAGAAGTTTGGGCAAATTAGCCTATCTAATTCTCCCTGAATCTCGCAGCACAACCCTCCAAAATCTAAAAATAGCCTTTCCTAATCTTGGCACGGGCTCTATAAAAAAAATCTCCTTAAAAGTGTTCGAATGCCTCGGCAGGAATGCTGTGGATGCAATCAGGCTACCGAAGATGAGCTGGGAGGAGATTCAAAAGATAACTAAAGTCGAAGGTATAGAACATCTTGAGAAAGCCTACTCTCAGGGGAGAGGAGTGATGGGAGTTACAGGCCATATAGGTAATTTTGAGCTTTTAGCCGCATACGTCTCTTTACAAGGATATAAACTCTCAGCCATAGGCAGGGAGCTTTATGATCCCAGGCTGAATGAGCTTTTGATCAAGAATAGACAGATGATGGGAGTGCAAAATATCTACTCAACTGCGAGTGTCAAAGAGGTGATCAAGGTGTTGAATTCAGGCAGGATGATCGGGGTTTTGATAGATCAAGACACCTCCAGGGTCAAGGGAATATACGTTGATTTTTTCGGCAGGAAAGCCAGAACCCCGGTCGGTCCTGCGATCTTAGCTCTAAAATTGGGTGTGCCAATTGTCCCTATGGCGATAATCCAGACCAAGAAGGGGAATTATAAAATAATGATTCACAAGGAAATCAAACCTCTGGTCGGGAAGACAAAAGAGGAAAATATCTATTATCTTACCCAGAAATGCACTGAATTTTTAGAGCAGGTAATCAGGGAATACCCGGATCAATGGGTCTGGATGCACAAACGCTGGCTCAGAACTCCAGATAACCCTTGAAAAAATGAAAATAAAACGTAACTTATAGGTGCAGAGATGTGTATGGACAAAAGAATAATACCGCTTATATTTCTCATAGGGTTAAGCTTGATCTTTTCTTGTAAAGTGGAAAGTCAGAGGAAAATCCAGACACCCACCACTTTTCCGGACCAGGTGGTGGAAAATACCACAATGTTTTTTACGGTTAACGGGGTAAGGTCTGCTGAGATCAAGGTCAGGCATCTGGAAAAATACGAAAAGGAGGACCTTTCCAGAGGCAAGGGAATTTATGCTCACATTTACGACCGGGACGGAAAACACGTCTCCACCCTTCAGTCTGATTCTGGCTGGATAAAAGAGAAAAGGCAGGAGCTGATGGTGATGGGGAATGTGGTGGTTAAAACCGACCAGGGGATGATTCTGGAAACCCAGAGTTTAAGCTGGAACCCTAAGACAAATAAGGTTACTACAGAGGATTTTGTAAAGATAACCAAAGGGAAAGATGTGATAACCGGCTACGGCTTGGAGGCAGACCAGGAGCTGAAACAGTTCAGGATCAAAAAAGAGGTTAAGGGAAAGATCAAAGAGGTGCCTAAAGAAGAGGGGAACGGATAACTGGAGTGTAAAGCCTCAAGGTCTTGAGACTTGAGCTTTACCCCGATTAGTTTTTATAAACCTGAAGGTTTATACTTCAGAATTGTTTCCACAGTTGTTCTTGACACAAAGGAAGAATATGCTGATATTAAGGTCGGAGAATCTGGTTAAGATCTACAAGAAAAGGAAGGTGGTGAATGAGGTCTCAATTGATGTTAAACAGGGTGAAGTGGTTGGGCTTTTGGGACCTAATGGGGCTGGCAAGACTACTACCTTCTATATGTTCATCGGCTTTATCAAGCCGAATTCCGGCAAGGTCTTAATTGATTCAGAGAATATAACTGGTCTACCAATGTATAAAAGGGCTCAAAAAGGGATAGGGTATCTTTCGCAAGAGCCTTCCATCTTCAGGAAACTGACCGTGGAAGAGAATATCTTAGCTATTTTAGAGATGCAAAAAATAGATAAAAAAGAACGTAAGATTAGATTGGAAAGCCTGTTAAATGAACTGGATATAGCTTCTTTAGCTAAAAATAAGGCTTATACCCTTTCAGGCGGGGAAAGGAGAAGAGTTGAGATTACGCGTGCCCTAGTCACTGAGCCGAAGTTTATGCTCTTAGATGAACCGTTTTTGGGAATCGACCCGATTGCAGTTGAGGATATCCAGAAAATAATCTTCAGATTGAAACAGAAGGAACTGGGAATTTTGATCACTGACCATAACGTCAGAGAAACTCTGGCAATAACTGATAGAGCCTATATAATGAGCGAAGGCGAGATATTAAAATCCGGCACCTCTGAGTTCTTAGCTTCAGACCCGGAAGCCAGGAAGATCTACCTGGGCGAGAAGTTCAGGTTAAATTGATATAGGTTTTAGTCCGATAAAAGATAATGGAGAGAACCGGACAAAAGATATGAAATTAGGATTACAGGTAAAACTCAGACAGACCATAGCCCCTCAGCTGATTCAGTCTTTAAGACTTCTTCAGATGCCTATCCTTAAGTTAGAGCAGCTCTTACGACAGGAGCTTTCCACTAATCCCCTATTGGAAGAGGTGGAGGCATTAGAGGAGCCGGATACCTCGTCAACTGAAGAACAGTCGGAAATCGATCCTCAGTTAGGGAAGATCGACTGGAATGAATACCTGGGAGAGGAAAGCGAATTCAGGTTCAGGGGAAGGGAAGAGAAAGAGGAACAGGAGGAGAAGAAAGAAAGGCCCACTGTAGTAGAGAAAAGTTTATATGAACATCTTACGGAACAACTTCATTTCAACAAACTGACTGAGCAGGAATGTAACATCGGGGAGTACATAATAGGCTGCATCGATGAAAACGGCTACCTTACCTGTTCTCTAGAGGAGATAGTCGAAGCCTTGAAGAGCGATTTAGAGACAACCAGAAAGATACTTAAATTGATTCAAAGTTTCGATCCGCCAGGGGTTGGTGCAAGGGATTTAAGGGAGTCACTTCTGATTCAGTTGAAAGAGCGCGGTCTGGAGCAGAGCTTAGCCTACCGGATAGTGAATCAGCATCTAAATGAGCTGGATAAGAAAAGCCTTTCCCAATTAGCCAAGTCTTTAGACACGGAGTTCGAGGAGGTTCAGAAGGCGATGGACCTAATTCGAACACTTTCCCCCAAGCCAGCCGCGGGGAGGTTTGTAAGCGGGGCTTTGCCGATAATCCCGGACCTGATCGTGGAAAAAGTAGGAAACGAATACCTGATTTTTCATAACGATAAAAACATACCAAGGCTAAGGGTAAATCCAGCCTATAAGCAGCTCCTTAAGAAAAATAGCCCGACCGGGCCCGAGGCCAGGGACTACGTCAAAGGTAAATTAGAACAGGCACGCTGGCTTCTAAATGCCATAAACCAGCGCCGCACCACCATGGTGAATGTGATGGGAGCGATCATCGAGGAACAGAAGGATTTCTTCGAATCAGGTCCTGAGTTTTTGAGACCCCTGATCATGGAGGCCATAGCCAGCAAGCTGAATATGAACGTGGCTACTGTATCCCGGGTCTCCAATGATAAGTACGTGCAGACTCCGCAGGGGCTATACGAGATAAGGTATTTCTTCAACTCCGGGATGACCAGGGAGGATGGCCAGGAGATCTCCAAACGACAGATCAAGAGCATACTGGAGGAGATAATCAAAGAAGAGGATCCGGGCTCACCTTTATCTGACCGGGAGATTTACAGCCGGCTGAAAGAAAAGGGAATTAACCTGGCCCGGAGAACCGTAACCAAATATCGGGAGGAGCTTAAAATTCTTCCGGCTCGTTTCCGTAAAAGAATGACCAGCAATAAAACTAAACCCGAAGATAAAACCAGGGAAGAGGATACCGCCTCCCCAGAAAATACAGGCTAAAAGAATTTTATCGACTTTTCTGTTGGCTGCAAGAAAATCAAAATCAGGCTAACCGGTTAGAAAAAGAAAGGAGTGCTTATATGGAGATAAGGACAACTGCCCGTCATTTCGAGTTGACCCAGGAGCTTAAAGATTTTGTCAGCAAAGAGATAAACAGACTGGAGAGATATTATGATCACATAATAAACTCGCACCTGATCCTGGAGGAGGAGGGGTACAGAAAAAACGCGGAGTTGAATCTCAAAGTCTACGGAACGATCCTTACCAGCCAGCACAGCTCGAACGATTTCCGAACCTCCATAGAGGGAGCCTTAGAGAAAATGGAAAGTCAGTTGAAAAAATATAAATCCAAGTTGAAAGAAAGAAAATTTCGGGATAGAAAAAGGGGGAAAGAATCTACAGAATTATCCTCAGGCACTGAAGAAGAGGAATTATAAAAAAACGTAGATGGAAAATATCACAGTAGAAAGACTTTACAAGGAGAGAAAGGACTTCTTAGAGCTTACCCTTTTGACCAGCGAGGACGGGCTTAAGAAGAAGATTCCAAATAATGAGGTCCACCGACCGGGTTTAGCCCTTTCCGGGTACACAGAAAGATTTGCCTACGAGAGGACCCAGGTCATCGGTGAGACCGAGATGTCTTTCCTTCAAAATCTGGACTCTAATAGAAGAAAAGAACTTCTGGAAAAGGTATTCCATTTTGATATACCCTGCATTATAATCTCCAAAAATATCTATCCACCTGCAGAGCTTCTGGAGATGGCTAACCAGACCAAGACCCCGGTTTTTCAGTCCCGGCTTACCACCACTGAACTGACCGACCGGCTAAGCCTTTACTTAGATAACATCTTTGCCCCTAATACCACAGTTCACGGGACCCTGGTAGATGTGTACGGGGTCGGGTTACTCTATACCGGTAAAAGCGGCGTAGGGAAGAGCGAATGCGCGCTGGACCTGGTGGAGAGAGGTCATCGTTTAGTAGCAGACGATATAGTCAAGGTTATCCGTAAGACTCCGGAGGTAATCGTGGGGACCGGGAGCGAGCTTTTAGGTCATCATATGGAGATCAGGGGGATCGGGATAATAGACCTGGAAACACTTTTCGGGATAAGGGCGATCAGGATTCAGAAAAGGATCGAGGTGGAAGTCAGGCTGGTCTTGTGGGATGATAACTTGGATTACGAAAGACTGGGGATAGAGGATAGATTCACCCGCATCTTAGGGGTGGAGATACCAGTGGTGACCATACCTATTTCTCCCGGGAAAAATATCACGGTGATCTCTGAGGTGATAGCGATGAATCATATGCTTAAAGTGTATGGACAGGATGCGGCAAGGGAGTTCTCCAAAAGACTTTCAGCAGAGATCTCTCGAAAAAAAATGGTGGATGAATATTTAGAGAGCGATATCGAATAGAAGAAATTGGCGACAATCTAAAAAGACTACCCAACGGTTTTAGGGTCTTATCTTTATAATAAAGAGGGTTATGGATAATCGCACCATAGAGTTAAGGGTTGGAATTGTGGTAGCTATTGCTGCGATTATTCTTTTCCTGGGTATTATCTGGATAAAGGAATACCGGTTTAACGTTGAAAGATATAAATATGGAGTCCTTTTCCCTAATGTGGGAGCATTGGGGGTAGGTGATCCGGTAACAGTTTTAGGGGTAAAGAAGGGCACAGTGGAAAACATCATCCTTTCGGGAGGGGATGTGCTGGTGACTTTCAACTTAACCACAGATGTGAAATTGAAAAAAGACGCCAAATTCACCGTGATGAATATCGGGTTGATGGGTGAAAGGTTTATCGACGTATCACCTGGTCACTCTTCAGAGCTTTTAGACCTCTCCAGGCCGGTCGAGGGTTTCTATGATACCGGAATACCGGAGGTTATGGGCATGGCAGGTCAGATGCTGGATGAGATCAGGCGTTTGGTAGCTCATCTGGAAGGGATTTTTGGAACCGAATGGTCCCAGGAGTCGTTCAAAGAAACCATAAAGGATTTGAGAAAATTGTCCGCAGACCTGGTAACCCTTTTGGACCGGAATAAGGACAAACTCGAAAAGACGGCAACTGATCTATCCTATACCTCATCCGAGCTTAAAGTCCTGGTGGAGAGAAATAAAGAAAAGCTCCAGTCCTCTGTGGACAATTTCACCACTTCTTCGGCTAAGTTAGATACCATCACCACTACTTTAAGCTCTCTTTCAATATCCTTAAAGAACCTAACTCAGAAAATAGAATCCGGCCAAGGGACTTTCGGTAAACTGGTCAATGATAGCACCCTGTATAACGATCTTAGGAAGACCACAAATAATCTGGATGAGCTTGTAACCGATATCAAAAAGAATCCAAAAAAATATTTAAAAGTCAGCCTGTTTTGAAGAAAATAAAATTTGCCTTCGGGATTCACAATCACCAGCCGATCGGGAATTTTGAGCATATATTCGAGAAAGCCTTTCAGAGATGTTATGCTCCCTTCTTGGGGCTTTTAGAGAAGTACCCCTTCTTCAAGCTCTCCTTACACAACTGCGGAATACTTTACGACTGGTTTCTAAAAAATCATCCGGAACTAATCGAAAAACTAAAGATCCTGGTGAAAAGCAGACAGGTAGAGCTTTTGACCGGAGGATATTACGAGCCGATCTTTCCTTCTATCCCGGATGAGGATAAGACCGGTCAGATCGAAAAGCTGAGCTCTTTCATCCGGCAAAATTTCTACTTCGAACCCTCAGGGATGTGGGTGGCAGAAAGGGTTTGGGAGCCTCACCTGCCGAAATTTTTTGCCAAAGCCGGGGTCGATTTTGCGCTCCTGGATGATTCACACTTCAAGTATTCTGGTTTAGAGGATGAGAAACTCTTGGGTTACTATTTAACTGAGGAGGGAGGCTTTACCCTGGCTCTATTTCCCATAAGCAAGAAGCTGAGATATTATATTCCTTTCAAAGAGCCAGAAGAGATCATCGACTATCTCAAAAGTCTGGCTACAGAGGATGGGGATAAACTGGTAGTCTATGCAGATGATGGTGAGAAATTCGGGATCTGGCCCATGACTTATGAGCACTGTTACGAGGACAGGTGGCTGGAGAGATTTTTCGAAAAGATAAAAGAGAATTCAGACTGGATCGAGATGGTCCATTTCAGCCAGGTTTTAAAGGAACTATCCCCTTTAGGCAGAATCTATCTCCCCACCGCGTCATATTACGAGATGATGCACTGGGCGCTTCTGCCCAAAGCCTTTCAGGAGTTTGAGGATTTCGAGAAGGTCCTTAAAGAGCAAGACCTTTTTGATAAATACGGTATTTTCGTGCGGGGAGGGTTCTGGAGGAATTTCCTGGCAAAATATCCAGAATCCAATCATATGCACAAACGGATGCTCTATTTAAGTCAGAAGATCAAAGAGCTGGAGGATTTGTCTGATGTTGATAGAGATAAAATTAACATGATCAGAGATGAGTGCTGGAAAAGCCAGTGCAATGACCCTTACTGGCACGGGGTTTTTGGTGGATTATACCTTTCTAATCTCAGGAAGCCGATCTATGAGCATCTGATCAAAGCAGATAAGCTTGCTGATCAACTGTGTCATCAAGACGAGAACTGGATAGAATATGAGGTTACCGACTTCGACAAGGATGGCAAAGAGGAAGTCATAATTGAGTCTCCAATTTTCAATTTGTACTTTTCACCCTTTATTGGCGGAACCTTGTATGAGCTGGATTTCAAACCTAAGGATTTTAATCTCTTGAACATTCTGTCCAGACACGAGGAAGGGTATCACCGAAAGATCTCCGAGATAAAAAATACTGAGATCAACCCGACTGAAAAATTCGCCAGCATTCACGATCTGCTGGGAGTCAAGGAGGAAGGCTTAGAAAAGCTTCTGACCTATGACTGGTACAGAAAAGGTTCTTTTATCGACCATTTCCTGGGAAAAAATGCGAGTTTAGATGATTTCGCCAGGTGTCAGTATCCAGAACAAGGGGACTTTATCAATCAGCCTTATGAATATGAGATTAATAAAAAAGAAGGTTCTCTTGAATTAATCCTTTCCCGGAACGGTTTTGTGTGGGTGGACGATGAGAGGGCAAGTATCGGTGTGACAAAAAGAATCACCCTCAAAGGTAATAGCAAAGAGCTTGAGATTAATTATGAATTGAGGAATAATCATTCAGAAGTTGTGGAGTTATGGTTTGGGATGGAGTTTAACTTCGGGATGCTATCATCGGACGACGGGAGGAAGACTTTTTACGTCAAAGGCCTGGAGCAAAAAGACAGAAAACTCAATCTAAAGACAGAAGATGAGAATATCACGGATTTTGGCATAAGGGATGAAGCTTTGGGTCTCCAGATAGACCTGAAGCTGGATAAACCCGCAAGTATCTGGCAATTCCCCCTATATACTGTCTCCTTATCTGAATCCGGCTTTGAAAAAACTTATCAGAGCACGGTCTTGTTTCCGAACTGGAAAATCAGGTTAAATCCCGCAGAGGTTTGGCAGGCAAGGATAATCAAAAAAATCGATATTCTGTCTAGGATGGATCCATTCGGATAGTCGCCCGATTCATCGGACAAATTGCCTTCCTCGACTGGAGGGGTAAGGCGAGGGTGATTGGTGGGTCAGACATTTTTGTCTGACCCAACAGGAGAATGGGGGGGAAAGTAGTTCTTGCTCGAACTCATCCTCTGACCCTTCTCTTAGGAAGAGAAGGGGAGCTTTAGTCCCTCTCTTTCTAAGAGAGGGATTCAGGGTGAGTTCGCAACCTGAAATCGTCTCACTTATCTACAGGAACAGACAGGAATGTCTGTTTTACCATTCTCAAAAGTGTAGGTCAAGACAAGAGACTGTAGTTGCCTGATTTATCAGGCAAGTGCCAGGCGCAACATAAAAAAAGCTCGATGAATCGAGCAACTACAGCATACCCTGTTCGCTTATTTCCTTCTTCAAATTCTTTACATGCGTTCCTGCCCAAAAGAGCTTATTGCATTTAGAACAATAAAAGAATTTCTCCTGGGTCTTGAAGACAAAGGGCGGGACTTTATTCTCTACTTCTTTTTTAGGAACCGGAACCAATACGGTATTGCACATAATGCAGCGGGTAAAATGATTTTTTTCCTCAGGTTTAAGGTTGAACTTTTTCAGAACTTCTTTCAACTGCTCCAGGGGCTGGTTCAAAGAGAGGAGGAAAAGATTCTTCTCTGCGGATTTGAACCGTTTAAGCTGCTGGTCCCGGCTCAGGATTATCCTTTCTTCCTTTAAAGCCGTTGAAACTAACTCGGTGTCCTCTATCTCCTGGCTGAAAAGGGTGTCATACCCCAGGGTTCTCAACCATTTGGCTAACTTCCCTAGATTGTCATCGCAGATGAATTTCATAATATGAGTCTATTTTAAAAAATCCAAACAGGGTTTGTCAAGGATTTTAAATAAAAAAATTAATGATGTCATTGCGAGTCCCATATGGAGGCGAAGCAATCTGTTAACCCTTTAAGAATTGCTTCGTCGGTCAGATGGACTCCTCGGTATGTACCACTTTGGTGCCTACCTCGCAATGACAAAACTATTTTTTTTTCGTCATCCGCCATTAGCTTTTTTCAAATATTTTTCCTTGACTTTTACCATTCTGAAATTCTAAATTGAAATAGCTTTAGGCTGAAAAAGTGATGATTAGCTATTATCTCCTAAACTTTTAAAGGAGGCAAAAATAGCCAAGGAATTGTTTAACCTCTTGTAAAGGTCATAAGACTTTTTGTATAATATTTATTTTACTGAAAATATAAGTCAAAATAGGAGATGCTAAAATGAGCACATTCAAGGTTTCGTGAGCTGTCTTTTGGTTTCTTTTGCTCTTTCTCGGTTTCTTCTTTACCTCAGTAGTGGCCTTTGAACCGAATTTTCATCGTGGTGTCTACGGTCCTCTCCACACACCAGATTTTAGGTCTTATCCCTATTTCGATAAAACAAAAAGTCACGGTTTTAATTGCGCTCATTCCCTTCCCTGGGGATTTACTTATGCAGATTATGATTCAGCTTCGGTCGATACTCTTAACTTGATAGACTACATCTACTTGCAGCCGGGAAATGGACTGTACAGTAAGTATGAAGCCGACAGACATAATCTCAGAGATTACTATCAACCTTATCCAGGAGATCAAATCCGCTTTCTCAGTACTCGTTTGGATCACAACGGATATGGCAATCAGGTGCAAGACCCAGACGCTGGCAACGGATACGCATGGTTCGAATCTAAGGACAGCGTAACCCATAATGGTGGGTTGGTATTGTGGGGACTCTGGCATGAACAACCCGACTGTGACAGAATCCGTGACACATGTTGCATCGTTGATTATAGCAGAGAGATGCTCTGCTCAAATAGCTGGTGGGGATGTTATTATGAACTAATATACTATGCCCGCTTTAACCTTAAGGTTCCTGTAACACCTGGTGCTCAACCTTTGGACTCAGTTGCACGTATTGAGGTTCATTATATGAACGCGGTAAGAGATAGCGTAGTGGCGGATTCCCTACTTCTCTACGGGGATTTCACTCTGGGGCAATACCGGATATTTGAACTGTCATTCCACAACCAAATCCCTTATGGAAATGATTCGGTCGATTACAGAGTTCACTGGTTTAAGAATACTGATCTCTTCATAGATTATGTCGAAGTTTATGATTGCATTTACGATACCTTAATGAATCACAGTCCAACCTATCAAGATAGGATTATTGCACAAGTATCAACGTTGGAAAATCAATATCATGGAACATCTTTATTTCGATGGTACTTGCGTGACGAACCCGCCTATGTGCATTACAAAACCAACAGAGAGATAAGCCATCTACTTGATTCACTCAACTATGTTCCGGGAATTCAAGCAACAGGAGATGCAGCCTGGCATCATCCTAAAAAGTTTGCGGATGAGGTACAACCACATGAAATATGTTATGATGATTACCCTATAGCTACCTGGGTTGTTCCAGAATCTCTTCAGTACCTGCTAAATCTGTTTACCTGGCGCATCCGACAAGCGGCTGAAGCCGCACGCGAACATAATATCGAATGGTGGTATGTGGCCCAAACTCTCAGGGACCCCTATTGGTGGAGATATTCGCACAACAGCGAGCTAAGGACCACCGTTTACTTATCCTTGGCTTATGGTGCCAAAGGAATGGAGTACTTTCGGTACTCAAGTCACCCACAATGGACCCCCCAAAATCCGGCTTGGCAAAGTGGATTGCTATGGTGGAACGAAGATGTGCAGGATTGGGTGCCTATTGAGACCTACCCCGGTCCAAATCCTTATTCGAGCCAACCAGAGACTTTGCTAACTGAGGTTGTCCAGATTAATTTCTGGCTTGATTCCCTCGGCACAACGCTGCGGAGCCTCGACTGGATTGATGCCTGCTTAGACAGTTCCTACAACAACAATGACCTCCATGGCTGCGGTGGCAGTTACCTCGACAGCATCAGGTCACCTGGGCATGAACCCCATTGGGTGCAGGTCGGATTCTTTGAGAATCAAACCGGCGATACCAGCTACTTTATGCTGGTTAACCGTGAATGCTTGGCAACCGAAGGAGCAAATTACGATGTCTTTTTAAGCAAAGCAGGTGGTCCATTCTATATCAGAGATATGTACCTCAACACGAAAGTTGGTATGGTAAATGGAATAGGTGACATGTTTACAGTCTATCTGGGTCCTGGTGAAGGGAAGCTTTTCCGGTTGGAGCCATTTACCCCTAGCCCGCATGTTATCCGGATTCCGGTTGATTTTCAAACAATTCAAGAAGGTATTGATTCTGCTTCGAATGGAGATACGGTTTTGGTTGCGCCTGGAACTTATTATGAGAATATAAATTTCCGGGGCAAAGCTATAACTGTAGCAAGCCATTTTATCTATGACCATAACTCTGCCACTATTGAAGCAACTATAATTGATGGAAGTGAACCTATTAATCCCGATTCAGGCAGTGTGGTAACTTTTGTTTCAGGCGAGGATTCTATATCTATTTTAATAGGATTCACCATCACTGGCGGCACAGGAACTAACTTTTATCTGGGAAGGTGGCAACGCCATGGTGGAGGCATTTATTGCTTTTCTTCATCACCTACAATAATGAACAATTTGATTATTAACAATCACATCCCTAGCGAGCCGGGAGGGATGTGGGAACTGGGAGGTGGTATGTCTTGCAGGGGAACATCAAGCCCCTTAATTGTGAATAACTTGATTATTCTAAATAGTTGCGATGACGGTGGTGGTGGAATATGCATAGAAAGCGGCGGTAGCCCTAGAATTGTTAATAACACCATCTCAAACAATGGATCTGATGGAATGCTTATATGGAATGTTTGTACTCATAATGTTAGCAACAACATTATCGTTAACAACGATGGTCACGGGATGAGTTTCATGAACTGTTCTTCTTACTATGGTATTTCACATAATGATGTTTGGAACAATGCTGATGGTAATTTTGATGCTGAGGGATATCCTCCTCCCGAAATTGGAGATACCACCTGGGGAACTAATGTCAATGGAATCCCTTGCGACAGTTATCACAACATTATCAGGAATCCTATGTTTGTCAATCCGGACACTGATTACCACTTGCAGGAAAACTCCCCTTGCGTTAATGCAGGAGACAAATATATTTCAGGTTTACCCGATTTTGATTTTGACTTTAAACCCAGAATAAGAGGTTGCAGAGTGGATATGGGTGTGTATGAATATGATTATCAATATGAGTACACGTGCGGTGATGCTAACGGTGATCACAAAGTAACTGTATCGGATGCGGTTTATCTGGTAAATTATCTGTTCAAAGGGGGTCAAACCCCTATTCCAATTCAGTCCGGAGACGCTAATTGCGATGGGAAAGTAACTGTTTCCGATGTAGTGTATTTAGTTAACTATCTTTTTAAAGGCGGACCACCACCTTGCTGAGAAAAGGTTTCAGCTTTACATAAGTATTAGCCAAAATTCTTAGTATCCTGTAGGGGCAATTCATGAATTGCTCCTACAATCTATTGTAGAGAAAGGCTTCAGCCTTCCATTTTTCTTTTTATATTATATTGAACAGGCAGGAATGCCTGTTCTACCATCAAAGTTCGCCCCTACATTTCCTTGCATAAAGCTTGCCCAAAAATTATATTAGCTCCCACAGGAGAAGGAGTAAAGGTGAAACACGTAAGCCAATTCAGAAAAGTAGCAATCCAGGCGGCTCTTAAAGGTGGGGAGATCGTTCAGAAGTGCAGAGGCAGGGTTAAAAGGGTTGGGTATAAAGGGGTGGTGAATCTGGTTACAGGGGCGGACCGGCTCTCTGAGGACACTATTATTGAAATCATCCGAAAAAATTTTCCTGAACATAATATCCTGACTGAAGAGAGCAAAGGATACGAAAAAGAATCAGATTATAAGTGGATAATCGACCCTCTGGATGGCACGACCAATTACGCTCATGGGTTTCCCGTATATTGTATCTCGATTGCCTTAGAAAAAGAGGGAGAAATAATTTTGGGAGTGGTTTATAATCCGGTTCTGGATGAGCTGTTTGTGGCTGAGAAGAATAAAGGTGTCTTTTTGAATGGAAAGAGAATCCAAATCTCAGCCCAAAGGGACCTTTCTAAGAGTCTTTTAGCAACCGGGTTTCCTTACGATATAAGAGAAAGCCAGATTAATAATCTGGACCATTTCAAAAATTTTGCACTGCGTGCTCAAGCAATAAGAAGGGCTGGGGCTGCGGCTCTGGACCTATGTTATCTGGCAAAAGGAATCTTTGACGGGTTCTGGGAGCTGAAGCTTTCTCCCTGGGACACAGCGGCTGGAAGTTTAATGGTCAAAGAGGCAGGTGGAAAAGTTACTGACTTCTCAGGTAAAAGATTCAGCATCTACCAGAAAAATATCTTAGCCACAAATGGTAAGATCCATACCCAGATGATAACTGTTTTGAAGATGGGAAAGAAAGTTTAAATATGGATCAGAGATATATAAGAAATTTCTCCATCATTGCCCATATCGACCACGGCAAATCCACTCTGGCTGACAGGCTATTGGAGTTTACCCATACTTTACCTCCAAGAGAAATGAGAGAGCAGGTTCTGGACAATATGGACCTGGAAAGGGAGAGAGGGATAACCATTAAAGCTCATGCCATCAGGATGGACTATAAGAACGAGGAAGGAAACGAGTATATCCTGAACCTGATCGATACGCCCGGACATGTTGATTTTACCTACGAAGTGTCCAGGTCTTTAGCCGCATGTGAAGGTGCCCTTTTGGTGGTGGATGCCTCCCAGGGGGTTGAAGCCCAGACCATCTCTAACCTGTTTTTAGCCCAGGGGAACAACCTTGCCATCATCCCGATAATTAACAAAATTGACCTGCCAGGTGCGCAGATCGATTTAGTCAAAAACCAGCTTAAAGAGCTTTTAGGAGTAGAGGAACAGGAGATAATCTTGGCCTCAGCCAAGCAGGGGATTGGGATAGAAAAGATTTTGGAGACGATAATCATCAAGATTCCGCCCCCTTCAGGAGCGGATAAAAATCCATTAAAAGGACTGATCTTCGACTCGGTTTTTGACCAGTATAGGGGCGCTATTCCCTATATCAGGATAAAAGACGGCTCCTTAAAAAAAGGAGACCGGATAAAATTCTTTTCGAACCAGAAAGAGTATGATGTGGATGAGGTGGGGTATCTCAGACTGAAATTAGTCCCCACGAAAAGCCTTTCGGTCGGAGAGGTCGGTTATGTAATAGCTAATGTCAAAAATGTCACCGACACCAAAGTAGGGGATACCATAACTTCGGTTAATAATCCGGCAACTGAGCCGCTTCCCGGTTTTAAGGATATAAAATCTATGGTCTTCTCCGGGTTCTATCCGGCAGATTCTGAGAATTATGCGGAGTTAAGAGATGCGATGGATAAGCTGAAGATGAACGATGCTTCCTTAACCTTTGAGCCGGAAAGCTCTAATGCCTTAGGATTCGGGTTCAGGTGCGGTTTTTTAGGGCTTCTTCATCTGGAGATTGTTCAGGAAAGGTTGAGAAGAGAATATGGGCAGCCAATAATTGCCACAGTTCCCAACGTGGAATATCGGGTGACTTTGAAAGATGGTAAGATCGTCTATGTCGAAAATCCTGCCCTTTTGCCACCAACGGATAAAGTCGAGAAAATCGAGGAGCCGTTCGTCTTGGTCCAGATAATCTCTCCTTCTGAATATATAGGGAATATTATGAAGCTGGTTATGGAAAGAAGGGGCGTTTATAAAACCACAGAATACGTGGACAAGACCAGAGTATCCCTGCATTTCGATTTGCCCCTTTCAGAGATAATTTTCGATTTCTACGATAAGCTGAAGTCTATTACCCGCGGGTATGCCTCCCTGGATTACGAGCTGGAAGATTTCAGGGAATCGGATCTGGTGAAGTTAAGCATACTGATCAACGGGGATCCAGTAGATGCTCTATCTGCTATCGTGCATAGAGAGAAAGCCTATTTCTGGGGGAGAAACCTGTGCCAGAAATTAAGAGAGCTGATACCTAGACAGCTTTTCGAAGTGGCAATCCAGGCAGCAATAGGTTCCAAAGTAATCTCCAGAGAAACAGTCAGCCCGTTAAGAAAAAATGTGACTGCCAAATGCTATGGCGGAGACATAACCAGAAAAAGGAAGCTCCTTGAAAGACAAAAAGAGGGTAAAAAGCGGATGAAACAGATAGGCTCTGTTGAAATCCCCCAGGAGGCTTTCTTGGCTATTCTGCAGGTGGAAAGATAAACCCTCCAGATGAATTGTAGTTGCCCAATTTATTGGGCTGGTTTTTTCGTAGGGCAAATCTCAAGATCCATCTTGGACCTTCAGGTTTGTACATGTCATCCTCAAAGTTGTCCCGCTTTTAGCAGGATGCCCTACGGGTTCTTGGCTCGATAAATCGAGCGACTACATTCTTTTACCCCCTTATCCATTTTAAACTTCGTTCCTACGCGGGCTCTTACCCTTAAACTTTTGTGTTTCTTTACCGATAAACTACTTGGTGAAATACAAGTATTTTCCGCGAGGATAAGATACCATGATGAAAAGAAAAGAGCAGAAACCTTCAATTATAGGTTTTGTAGAAGTATTGTTCCTATCCCTTTTGATTGCTTTCCTTTTGAGAACTTTTGTAGTCCAGGCATACAAGCTTCCTTCTTCCTCAATGGAAGATTCCTTACTTTCCGGGGATTTTGTTCTGGTCAATAAGCTTCATTATCGCTACAAAGAGCCCAAGCCGGGCGAGGTCATTGTGTTTAAATACCCCCTGAATCCCAGCAAGGATATGGTGAAAAGGGTAGTTGCCCTGGAAGGGCAGACTGTGGAGATCAGGAGTAAGATTGTCTATGTGGACGGGAAAATGATTCCAGACCCATTTTTGGCAAAACATTCAGATTCTCGGATCCTGCCTGAGGATTATTCTACCAGGGATAACTTTGGGCCGGTTCAAGTTCCAGCAGGTCACCTTTTCGTCTTAGGGGATAACCGGGACAATAGCCAGGATTCCAGGGAATGGGGTTTTTTGGACCGGAGTTTCATCAAAGGCAAAGCGATGATCGTGTACTGGTCCTGGACAGAAGACCCGCACGCTCCCAAATTCAGAAGCCCATACATCACCCCTCTTCTGGAGATAATCTTTTACAATTTAGGACATCTTGGTGATAGACTGCGTCTAGATAGGATAGGGACAATAGTGAAATAGCAAACAGTAGACAGCATACAGGTAGGGGCGAGGTTTCCTCGCCCTTTTTTTTGTTATTTTCCCTGTTGACAAACAAAGAATTTCTCAATTTATTAAAGGCAAAGTCAAGGCTCTATCAGTCAAAAAGGTAGGCTGGGGAAAACCATATCACAGTCTGAACTCACCCTAAATCCCTCTCTTGTAAAGAGAGGGACTTGTGTCCCCCTTCTCTTTGTAAGTCGAAGATCCCGCCAAAGGCGGGGAGAAGGGGCCAGGGGATGAGTTCGAGAACGACGGTAAAAAGAAACGGATGATAAAAAATAATATCTAATCATAACTTTTTAAAAGGAGGTTTTGTGTCCCGTATTATTCCATTGCTCTTGATAGTGGCTTTAGTTGCTGGCTGCGGTCCCCAAAAGATGACACCGGAGGAAATCGCTAAAGAGAAAAAGGCGGTTGAGGAGGTGGCGATTAGCTATAGCAAATCAATACAAGCCAAGGATACAGAGGGTATTCTCAATTTGTTTTCTAAATCTTCAGAGCTTTTGGTGTTAGGCACAGATTCAGCCGAGGTGTTTAAAAATTTAGATGGATTGAAATCGCATTTTGAAGTTGATTGGGAATTGCTGAAACTGGAGAAATTCGACGAGCTGAGATATCTTTCGATGCAAATCAGTCCGGATGGTAAGTTAGCTTCGGCACTTTTCGAAGTCCCGTATGACCTGGTGATCGCAGAACAAATGATGCGCGCCCTTCTACGGCTTTCTATGACGATGATAAAAGAAGATAACCAATGGCATATCGTCCAGCTAATGGGGTCGATCGCCACGGTTGGTCAATCATCTGAGGATTTGTTAGCCAAGATGAAAGAAGAAAAAGCGAAAGGGACAAAGAAGTAGTTATTGCGTCGAATACCTTAAGGCGATTGACTGTAAACCATTTAACAGTCCGAGCTCACCCTGAATCCCTCTCTTAAAAAAAGAGAGGGACTAATGTTCCCCTTCTCTTGTTAAGAGAAGGGGTAAGGGGATGAGTTTAAAACGCCCGTAGGGCGGCTACTAACTATATAGTGTCTGAATTTTTGTAGGGGCGTTCAATCCGGGAAACGGATCCGCAGGATTGAACGCCCCTACGCTCTCTCCCCACAATAGCAAAATAAACCCCTTTATTTCTTTCAAGTTTATTAGTAATATAAATATATGTCTCTTGGCATATATATCCACATACCTTTTTGTCTTTCCAAATGCCCATATTGCGATTTCAATTCTAAAGTTATAGACTCCGATTTAGCTGAAGAATATGTCAAATCCCTTTTAAAAGAGATTCAGGCCTTTTCTAACAGTCAACCAGAAAGGATGTTTGTTGAGACTATCTATTTTGGAGGTGGGACTCCATCGATTTTAAAAACTTCTCAACTTGGCGAAATCTTAGAAAAGGTTTTCAGCTCCTTTAAGGTCAAACCGGATGCGGAGATAAGCTTAGAGGCAAATCCGGGAACTCTAATAAAGGAGAAAGTAAAAAAGCTTAAGGATTCAGGTTTCAATCGGGCGAGCTTAGGGGTCCAGTCTTTCAGAGAGAAAGAGTTAAAAATCTTAGGAAGAGCTCACAATAGCGAACAGGCAATCAAATCATATAAGATACTCAGAAAGTATTTTAATAATCTAAGCCTGGATTTGATCTTTGGGATTCCGGGACAAAGTCTAAAGACCTGGAGAGGAAATCTAAATATGGCTTTAAAGCTCAAGCCAGAGCATCTATCGATCTATAGTCTTACCATCGAGGAGAGCACGCCCTTCTATCATCTATGGAAGCAAAGGAAATTGGATCCACCTGATGAGGAAGAGGTAAGGAAAATGTACCTTGAGGGTATAAACCTGCTTAAAGCTCAGGGGTACAGACAATATGAGCTTTCCAATTTTGCCCGCAAAGGGTTTGAATGTCAGCATAACTTAAGGTACTGGCAGGGGAAGGAATATATAGGATTTGGAGCAGGCGCTCATTCTTATTTCCAGGGGGTAAGATGGGGGAATATAAGAGGCATTAAAGAGTACGTAGAGCTGTCTGAGAAAAATTCTTTGCTTATTGATTTTAGAGAAAGGCTCACCGAGAGTCAAAAAATAAACGAGTTTATCCTTTTGGGCATGAGAATGACTGAGGGGATAGACTTAAAAAAACTGAAGGAGGATTTGAATTTTGATCTGGAAAAGTTCAAAAAAGAGGAGGTCGGAGAGTTAATAAAGAAAAAATTTCTTAAAAAGGAAAAAGAAAGGCTAAGACTTAGCCGGAAAGGGATTTTAGTATCAGATTCGATAATTCAGAAGCTGGTCCCTTGAGTTTACAAGCATAAAAAAAGCCCCCATACGGGGGCTTTTTGTTTTCAGAATTTAAGAAAACTTAAGGTGCGGTGAAATGGTCAGAATGAAATTTTAGCACCTCCCTTAAGCGGTCATAAATGAAGCTATTCTCTAAAGCTGGGTACCCAGGATAACCGGAGTAAATTTGCAAGCTGGTATTATTTCTGATCACTGCAGGCAGGGAGTTATAAAATGCTAAAGCCTGATCCTTAAAGCCAAACTCACCCGGATCACCGCAATCGATATAGATTTTCAGGTGGTTTAAACTGGTATCAGAAGAAAAAATGTTTAAGATCCTGGTCTTCAGGTCCGCTTCCAGCCATTTGTTCCAGACAGAGGTAACAGTATGACCTAAAGAATCAAATGGAAGGTCTACTCCTTTGCCTGAGGGGGTGAGCTTAAAGAAAGTGGTGTAATTAGTACTGGAAAGGTTGTGAGGTGAAAATGCAACCGCCATGGCAAAGAAAAGAGAGCTGAGTGAATCTAAGTTATTTAGATCAATCTGGTGGTAACGTTCAGGAAAACTATCTATTTTATTCCTCTGCAAAAATGCGGGCACAAGGTTTAAAAGAGAGTCAAAATCAAGAGGAGCAGACATCACACTCACCGAGCCAAAAGCCAAGGGGTAGTCTGTGGCAATCCTCAAGGCTCCATATCCTCCATTCCCATGCCCGGAGATACCGAAGTTTTGCTGAAATAGGACGCTGTCTGAAATGGTGGTTACTGTATCTATCCAAGTTACGGTGATAGTATCATAGCGTGTGATAGTTTGATAACGTATGAGTATGGAATCGCCGGTTGCGCAAGGCGGGTGCCTGGTGGTATCCTGGTAGCAAACAGTGTCCCTAACGATTTCCGGGTGGGTAATATTTACATAGGTCGACTCTTTTTCGTTAACTTTCACATTTACCCCTCGTATACCAGTGCCGAAATCGTACAGGGTCTTGTGCATTAATTCCCTGGTGACATAATCCTCATACTTGCCAGCGAAAATAGAAGAGTCTGTATAGACCGAGTTGGTGAAGAAGCTGCCTCCAAACCTGCCAGAGCCATCCGGCATCACTATCACCATAGGCTGAATCTCCCCAGAGGAGATCATCTGGTCAGCTATGGTTTTGATCCTGTAGAAATGGTCGTAACTCGATCCATTTTCCTTAAAGCCGTGTAGGAACATAAGAACAGGATACTTATAGTTCTTTGATACGCCCTCTTGATAGCCCGGGGGAAGGTAAACCAACAGGGTTCTTCCAAACGGATCACCCAGGACGTTATTTATCAGGGTGAAGGCTGTGTCAATTGAGGTCTCGAAAATCCCGCCCTGTTCAACAGTCATCTGCAGAGGGTTTTTCCTCTGGGCACAGCCTGAAAATATCAGGTAAAAAAGGAGAACTAAAAAAATCGGCAGAACTATTTTTCTTTTCATAAACTCTCCCTTTTAAAATTTATAGGTGAAGGTGAAATAGGAAGTATGATTTCCATTCTCGTATCTTCCGGGAAGATTGATTAGAGAAGAAGGAATCACACCCTCTGTGGGTTTCAAGAACTTCTCCTTGTAACCGGTGAACTCGTATGAGTAGCCGAACTCGATAGATTCCCCTTTATATCCTACTCCCAGGGTATAACCATTTTTCTCTCCGGAATTGAAGAATAGAGGTGTGAGGGTCTTGTCCGGAGTAGGAGTTGGATCCAGGAAATATCCGGCTCTTAAGGCTAAGCTCTTGTGGGGCATATACTGCAATCCTAAACTGAACCTGGTTACATCTTTCCATTCAAAGGGAACAGTATATTCTGTTATCTCTTTACCGGTTAAAGGGTCTGTCCCTTTTTCCTCGAATTTAAGCTCTTTTAAGCTGGACCAGGTGGTTAAATTGACATCCAGGGTCAAAGTAAGGTTGGAATAAGGCATAACCGCAACCCCGACTCCTAAATCTGCGGGTAGTTTCAACTTGGTCTCAGAGTCAAAAGATGAGCTTAGAGTATAACCCCTCAAGTGGCTTGCAGCAACCGGGTCAATCGGCTCGATCTGATTGGCTGTGGCAGAATCATTCGGCAGGTATGTAGTAAGGCTCCTGGTCCCTGACAGTTTTATAGTCACAGGGCTTTTAACAGAAATCCCTATCTGAAACTTGGGAGAAGCCTTGTATAATAAACCGATATTGGCTCCCACCCCCCAGCCAGACCCTTCGAAATTGTTGTCTACTGCAAAAAGGTCGCGAGGCCTGCTGTTGTAAGGATAAGGGAGATCACTGGGAATAAGATCAACTTTTCTTAAAGTTAAATCGCCTTTCTGGATGCTTATCCCCGCACCCAGAGAGAGTTTCCCTTCCATAAATTGTCTGGCTACACTGGGGTGAAAGTCCAGAACCGTGAGATCCCCTTTGTGGTCTATAGCCGGGTAGAGGATATTATTGTTATAACCTGGCAAGGGATCAAACAAATCCCATTCAAAACTGCTGTGGTAAGGGGTGAAAAAAGCCAGTCCAGTTACAAATCCATTCAATTCCGGAAATTTTAAAAATCCGCTGAAACTGGGCAAGGAAAAAGTTTTGTCCTCCGGGTACCATTTGGTACCATTTTTATAACCGACTTCCCATCCATTGAAAGTGACATCCGGGGTGAACTTTGGTCTGGGGCTTAAGACCATAAAGGAAAAATTAACCTCGGATTTTGTCTGGAAGCCAAGTCCGGCCGGATTCCAGAATGCAGCGCTCCAGTCATCTGCCAGCCCCCGGAAAGCCCCGCCTAAACTAAGCGCCTTTGTTCCTACGCCTGAAGGAGTTAGTCCAGAAGAATGACTATTTAAAGGGTAAATCAGGAGAAAAATCAGAAAGAAAAAGATAACCAGATTTTTAAATCTCATATCTGCTCCTTGAATATAAGGGTTCGGGAAAAAACAAAACGATATGTTAGAGCTTACACCTCCTTTAAATCAGACTTTCAAGATATTATTTTCGTTTTCTCGTCCTGATAAAAACTTTTAAGCTTTGAAATTACTATATTAGTTTTTCTTTGTCAACTATTTTTTATAAATTTATTGACAAATCTTGAGTGCCATTCGCAATTGACTGCGTTAAATCTCCACGATCAAAACAGAAGGCAAAAAATTCTCTTAACTTCTTGATCCAGAGGATATTATCATCGAAACGCAGCTCAAAAAAACGATCTTGAAAATGGACTGATTAGTCTTTCCCGGGGCAATAGCTGGCATGTAAGTTTTTGTAGACTATATCACTACAGAATATGCTGGTGAAAACTCCGTCGTCAAAGTCATGGCCCAAGTGGAGGTCGATTTTCTTAATTTCTTCCTGATATCAATTCACCAGGCATAGCTCACGGTCATTTCTTGCTAAAAAGTCTGCACCTGTGTATATTATGAAGGGTTACTTCGTAGTAAAGTCGATAGAGAATTGCGACCTGTAGGGAATGAAAATGCCACAGGATATAATAAAAATTAAAGGTGCCCGGGAGCATAATCTTAAGGATATCGATTTAGAGATTCCCAGGAATAAACTGGTAGTCATTACCGGGATTTCTGGCTCAGGTAAATCCTCCTTAGCCTTTGATACCATTTATGCGGAAGGGCAGAGGAGGTATGTGGAGTCTCTTTCGGCTTATGCCCGGCAGTTCTTGGGGATGATGGAAAAGCCGGATGTGGATTTTATTGAAGGGCTTTCTCCAGCTATTTCCATCGAACAGAGGAGCGCCTCAAAGAACCCGCGTTCCACAGTTGGCACCATAACTGAGATCTATGATTACCTGAGGCTCCTTTATGCCAGGGTAGGTATCCCCTTTTGTTACAAGTGCGGGAGACAAATCACTCAGCAGGCCGCAGAGCAAATAGTAGATGCGATTTTAGCTTTGCCGAAGAACAGCAAAGTCTCGGTTTTAGCCCCTTTGGTCAGGGGAAGAAAAGGCGAATACAAGGACCTGTTTCAGGAAGTCAAGAAGGAAGGGTTTGTCAGGATCAGAGTCGATGGAAAAATATTTGAGATAGAAGAAGAGCCAGTCTTAAATAAAAATAAGAAACATAATATCGAGGTAGTAGTAGACAGACTTATAGTGGGCGATAAGATAAAGAAAAGGCTGGCAGATTCTATAGAGACCGCCTTGAAGATGGGCTCAGGCATAATCCTGATAGAGGTCAATAATAAAGAAGATTTGGTTTTCTCAGAGCATTATGCCTGCCCACATTGCAATATCAGCTATGAAGAGCTGACCCCCCGGATGTTCTCTTTTAACTCTCCTTTTGGGGCCTGTTCAGCCTGTTCTGGTCTCGGAACAAAAATGGAGGTAGACCCGGATTTAGTTGTGCCGAATCGAAAACTCTCCATAGCCCAGGGAGCTATCCTTCCCTGGGGCATACCTTTTGGCTCCTACTATATGCATCGGTTAAGGGGTCTTTCCAATCATTATAAATTCAACTTATATACCCCTTTTGATAAACTGAGCCAGGAAGTTCAAAAAGCAGTACTTTATGGAACCAAAGATGAAATGAAATTTCAATGGGAGTTTGAAAACGGAAAGGGAAAAGGGGAATATTTCGGCACCTTCGAGGGAGTGATACCGAATTTGGAAAGAAGATATATTCAGACAGAATCCGAAGGGATAAGGGAGTGGATCCAGAAGTTCATGCGCATAAAACCGTGCCTGGAGTGCGGAGGTGCCAGGTTAAAGCAGGAAAGCCTCTCAGTCAAAGTCGGAGGACTTTCCATAAGCCAGCTAACTGCCTTATCCATCAAAGGGGCAAGAGAGTTTTTCCAGAACCTTTCGCTATCCAAAAGAAGCCAGCAGATAGCCAGGCAGATACTGAAGGAAATAAACGAAAGAATAGGATTCCTGGTAGACGTGGGGCTGGATTATCTTACTTTAGACCGAGCCGCCAGTTCCTTGTCTGGGGGCGAGGCGCAGAGGATAAGGCTGGCTACCCAGATAGGGTCTAGGCTGGTCGGGGTTTTATACATACTGGATGAGCCCTCAATCGGATTACACCAGAGGGATAACAAAAGGCTGCTCAACACTCTCCTGGGTTTGAGAGATTTAGGGAATACCGTGCTGGTGGTTGAACATGATAGGGAAACGATTGAGACTGCAGATTACGTGATAGATTTAGGACCAGGTGCAGGTAAACAAGGGGGTAGTGTGGTCGCCTGTGGTCCTCCTCTTGCCATCAAAAAAAATAACCAGTCCTTGACCGGGATGTACCTTTCAGGCAAACTCTCCATCCCTGTTCCAAAAAGAAGGAGGTTATCCAATGGAGATTACCTTTCGATATTAGGTGCTTCAGGAAATAATCTCAAAAAGATTAAGGTGGACATACCCCTTGGTGTTTTCACCTGCATAACCGGGGTCTCTGGTTCTGGGAAATCTACCCTTATAAATGAAACCTTATACAGAGTGCTGGCAAACCACTTTTATGGCTCGAACATCGCTCCGCTAAAATATGAGGATGTAATTGGGCTTGAGAAAATAGATAAGGTGATAAATATCGACCAGTCCCCAATCGGCAGAACTCCCCGTTCCAATCCTGCGACTTATACCGGGGTTTTCACCTTTATCCGGGATCTTTTTGCCCAGATACCTGAGGCAAAAGTCAGGGGTTATAAGGCTGGAAGGTTTAGTTTCAACGTGAAAGGTGGGAGGTGCGAGGCTTGCGAGGGAGATGGGATAATCAAAATAGAGATGCATTTTCTGCCAGACGTCTATGTTCCCTGCGAGGTGTGCAAAGGGAAGAGGTATAATCGTGAAACTTTGGAGATAAGGTATAAGGGGAAGAACATCGCTGAGGTTTTAGATATGACTGTGGATGAGGCGTTAACCTTTTTTGAGTATATACCCAGCATTCGTAGAAAGCTCCTGACTTTGAAGGAAGTCGGACTGGGATATATCCATTTGGGCCAGTCTGCCACGACTTTATCCGGGGGAGAAGCCCAGAGGGTAAAACTCTCGACCGAGCTTTCCAAGGTGAGCACAGGCAAGACCCTTTATATCCTGGATGAGCCGACCACAGGTCTGCATTTTGAGGATATAAAGATGCTTTTAAAGGTTCTGAACCGTCTGGTGGAATTAGGAAATAGTGTGGTGGTCATCGAACACAACTTAGATGTAATCAAAGCTGCAGATTATATCATCGATTTAGGCCCCGAAGGTGGAGATGAGGGTGGAGAATTAATCGCCAGCGGCACACCAGAACAGGTGGCTCAAAATGGAAGCTCCTATACGGGTAAATTCCTTAAAAAAGTTTTGAGCCTAAGTTGAATTTAGAGATCAGATTTAGTTTTTGGTCTTTCAGTTGATAAAAGTAGACAGTAGGTAGTAGACAGTAGACAGGGAATAGAAGATTGTATGTCAATGTAGGGGCGAGGTTTCCTCGCCCAAATTCTTTGTATGGACAGAACATCGTTCTGTCCTTTGTTGTTTTTGCTCCTTCTGGATATCCATTTGGATTCACAGGATATTCATCCAGAAGGAAATAATCGGATGATAACATCCGACTAAGAGCAAGGTTCCAGCATTTCTTAGTTGACAATCAGAGGATTTCTCGATTTATTGAAGACAAAGTCAAGATGTTATCCGTCAAAAAAAGGTATGCTGGGCAAAAAAATTTCACATTACGAACTCACCCTGAATCCCCCGCCGTTGGCGGGACAGGCCTCTCTTAAAAAGAGGGGGACTTGTATCCCCCTTCTCTTATTAAGAGAAGGGGTTAGGGGATGAGTTCGATAACTGAGCGTAATAGATTATGATTGGCAAAACAATTTCGCATTACAAGATTCTAGAGAAATTAGGTGAGGGCGGGATGGGTGTGGTCTATAAAGCCCAGGATGTCCAGCTTCAACGTCTGGTCGCTTTGAAGTTTCTGCCTCCCCATATCTCTGACCATCCCGAAGAAAAAGCTCGCTTTATCCACGAAGCACAGTCTGCCTCCGCTTTGAATCATCCGAATGTCACTACTATTTATGGGATTGAGGAGAATCCAGAAGGGTTATTTATAGCTATGGAATATGTGGAGGGGAAGACTTTAAAGCAGCTGATTGAAAAAGAGACACTCTCCATAAAGAAGGTTTTGGATATCGGTATACAAATATGTGAAGGTTTAGCCATGGCTCACGAAAAGGGCATAGTGCACCGAGATATCAAATCTGACAATATAATGCTTACTCCCCGGGGCCAAGTAAAGATAATGGATTTTGGTTTAGCTAAACTGAAAGGAGCAACCAAACTAACCAAGACCCGCTCAACCTTAGGTACCCTTGCCTACATGTCGCCAGAACAGGCTCAGGGTGAGGAAGTAGATTCGAGAAGCGATATTTTCTCATTTGGAGTTGTCTTATATGAGCTTTTGACTGGAAAGCTTCCTTTTGGTGGAGAACATCAAGCCGCCATTATCTATTCTATAATCAACGAGGAGCCACAGCCAGCAGTTAGGTTTAACAACCAGATTTCTGGAGAATTGGAGAGGATAGTCTTCAAAGCATTAACGAAGGATAAAGAGGAAAGGTACCAGCATATAGATGATTTATTGGCAGATTTGAGGCACGAAAAGAAGAACCTGGAATATCTGAAAACTGGACAGATTCCTAAAGAGGTGATAGCACCGAAACCCAAGAGAAAAGTTCTTCCGATTATGATTCCTGCCTCAATTGTTTTTCTTTTAGTGCTTCTCTTCTTAATTCTCAAACCCTTCAAATTTGAGATAGCTCCGGAGAAGGGGGCAATCGCCAAAGAAAACTCCTTAGCTGTTATGTATTTTGAGAATCTGGTGGACAGAGAAGATAAGGAAAGGCTTGGGGAGATTGTAACTAACCTTTTGATAACTGGTCTTTCTGAGTCTCAATATATGAATGTGGTGTCCAGTCAAGGGTTATATGATATCCTGAAGCTGTTGGGGAAGGAAGGCGTGAAGATAATAGACAAGAGCGTAGCTTCAGAAGTAGCGAGAAAGGCAGGAGCCAGATGGATGCTTTTAGGCAGTATCCTTCAAGTTGAGCCCCAAGTCATACTAACCTCGCAGTTGGTGGAGGTTAAAAGCAATAGAGTTCTGGCAGCCCAGCGCATCACCGGAGAGCCCAAAGAGAAGATATTCTCAATTGTGGACAAGCTGACCTTAAAGATAAAACAAGACCTCTCCCTTCCGACTCAAGCGGAGAAAGAAGAAACTCCTAAGGTAGCAGAAGTCACAACTCATTCACAAGAAGCATACCGTTATTATCTGGAGGGTATGGACTTTCTTTACAAACATTACCATCCAGAGGCAGAGAAAAGTTTCAAAAAAGCTCTGGCTTGTGACTCTACCTTTGCAATGGCATATTTCTGGTTGGCTGAGGCTTCACGGAACTTAACTGGTCCGGAATACAAAGCATTGATAGCTAAAGCAGTGAAATACTCTGATAAAGTGAGCCAGAAGGAGAAATTGTATATTCAAGCTTGGCAAGCAGGTGCAGCAGAGAATACTGCTCAGTATATAAAAGCACTGCAAAAGATAGTTGAACGTTATCCCGATGAGAAGCTGGCGTTTTTAGGGTTAGGTCTAAGTTATAGGCAGCTGGAGAAGTTTCATGAATCAATTCATTATCTTAGCAAAGCCATTGAGATAGATTCACTGTATAAGGAGGCTTATAACGGACTTGCCTACGTCTATGATAGGGTTGGAGACTTTGAGAAATCAATTTGGGCTATTAATAAATATATCTCTTTAGCACCGGGTGAAGCCAATCCTTATAATACAAGAGGTAATCTCTATGCTTACAACGGGAAGTTAGACCAGGCTATTGAATCTTACAAAAAATCCTTAGAGATCAAACCCGACTTCTACAATTCCCTGTCAATGCTGGGTAATATGTATCTCTTTAAGCGAGACTATGCTAAAGCTGAAAGCTGTTATAAAGAGCTTGCCTCCAGTAGTGATAAGAATATTCGGTCGGGGGGCAGGACTCGTCTGGCTTATATTCCATTGTATCAGGGGAAATTCGGAGAGGCTCTTGAGGCCCTGGACTACGGTCTTACTGCAGATAAGATGGAACAGATTAAAGGAGAACCATCGTGGAAGCATTACTTAAAGGCTATGATATATGAAGAGAAGAAAAATCTGAACTTGGCTTTGAATGAGATTAAAAAGAGTATGGAAATCATCCAGAAGGAATCTCCTGATGCCATTCTTTATTGGCAAGACCATTATGCCTATCTTCTGGTAGAGAACGGAGATGTTGCTGCGGGTGAAGAAGTTTCCAACACTCTGAGAAGAAACATTGAGAAAAAGGATCCAGGCACTCTGTCCGCTTATGAGGACTACTGGTATATGGTTGGAAAGATTGAACTGGCCAAGGGGAACCTGGAAACAGCAATAACCAATTTTGTACAGGCTATGCAATATGCTCCTCGTATCGATGCCTGTTATTTCTTATCTGGTATTTACCTTAAATTGGGTAAATTGAGTGAGGCAGTAGCTCAGCTGGAGAAAGGACTTCTAAGATATGACTACAACCGGGCACTGTATACCATTTATGCAGTGAAGGCATATTACCTCTTGGGCTTGGCTTACGAGAAATCCGGCTGGAACAATAAGGCGATTGAGAAATATGAGGAATTTCTGGATATCTGGAAAAACGCCGACCCGGGGATTCCTGAAGTTGCGGATGCGAAGGAAAGGCTGAAAAAGCTAAAAAAGTAGACAGTAGACAGTAGACAAGGAAAAAGGCGACCCTTCGGGTAGCCTTTTTTTGCCTGTAGTTGCCCAGTTTATTGGGAGTTTTGCTCGATGAATCGAACAACTCAAAATGTCATTACGTTGTCACTGGAGTGACAACGCTGTAAAAAATTCTCAAAAAAAATTCCACTTTAAATTTTTTTTATTTATATTATCCGCTTGAGTTTTTGTGTTCTGTCAGGAGCTACTCCTGACAGAACACAAGTATATTTTAAAATCTTTCAAAGGATTCTATATGTCTGAGCCAAAAAAGACCCCGTTTTACCAGATCCATCTTAAAAACAATGCCAAAATAGTGGAGTTTGCCGGTTACTGGATGCCGATCCAGTTTAAAGGGATAATGGAGGAGCACCGCAGGGTCAGGTCAACTGTGGGGCTTTTTGACATCACCCATATGGGGGAGTTCGAAGTTAAGGGTAAGGATGCACTCGCTTTTCTGCAAAAGACAACCACAAACGATGTGTCCAAATTATCTGATTATCAGGTCCAATATTCCTGTATGTGCTATGAGGATGGCGGGATCGTGGATGACCTTTTAGTCTACAGATTGCCTGACCGTTTCTTCCTGGTCGTGAATGCATCCAATATTGAAAAGGATTTCAACTGGCTAAAAGAGCATTTGTTCGGGGACGTGAAATTGGAAAATATAAGTGACCAGACTGCGCTTTTAGCTATTCAGGGACCAGTCGCAGAGAAAGTGATGTCAAAGTTAACTGATGTTGATCTGAAAAAGATCAAATATTACTGGGCAGCCAGAGGAAAGGTTGCAGGCAAAGAAATACTTTTCTCCCGAACAGGTTATACAGGTGAGGATGGTTTTGAGCTTTATATGCCGAATGAATACGGCGAACATTTCTGGGATTCGATTATGCAAGCTGGAGAGGAATTTGGAATTGAGCCGATTGGTTTGGGTGCCAGGGATTCCTTGAGACTGGAGATGAAATATATGCTGTATGGGAACGATATTGACCAAACCACAAATCCTCTGGAGGCAGGTCTGGGCTGGATAGTTAAACTGGACAAGGGGGATTTTGTTGGAAAAGAGCCGACCATAAAGTTACAGAAGGAAGGGTTAAAAAGAAAACTGGTTGCCTTTGAGCTTTCTGATAGAGCCTTTCCCAGACAGCATTACCAGATAGAAAAAAACAGAAAAAAGATAGGTGAAGTGACATCCGGCACCTTTTCACCCTCTCTGGAAAAGGGGATTGGTTTAGGGTATGTCGACATTCAATCCTCTGAGGTAGGGGCAGACCTGAATATAAACATCCGTGGTAAAGACTATCTGGCAAAAGTCACCAAGCCGCCCTTTTATAAAAACTTCACTCATAAATAAGCTGAGGACTGCCTAGGTATGAAAATTGACCTGTTTTTTACTCCAAATGAAGTTAAAGAGGAGGAATTAAATAATCAAGCTGTTTTAGTGATAGACGTGCTAAGGGCTTCTACCACCATCGCCTATGCTTTTCACAACGGGTGCAAAGATATCATCCCCACCAGCTCAATGGATACGGCGATTGAGCTTTCCAGGAAAATAGGCAGGGATGCGGCTCTTCTTTGCGGGGAGCGGGAGGGTAAAAAGATCGAGGGTTTTGACCTGGGAAACTCTCCTTTTGAGTATGAGGCTGAAAAGATAAAAGATAAGACCCTGATTTTCGCCACCACCAATGGTTCAAAAGCTATTGTTAAGGGAGCAGTCGGTCTTTCTCTTGCAGTAGGCTCCTTTGTGAATTTCCAGACTGTTGCAGAACATCTTAATTCTAACTTAAATGACCTTTCGATCATCTGCTCAGGTAAGCTGGATCAGTTCTCAATCGAGGATGCAGTCTGCGGAGGGCTATATATTGACGCTTTTGTTAATAAGGATGTTCGCCAGTTGAATGATGCGGCTTATGCTGCGCTTAAATTGTACGAAATATATAAAGGTAACCTTCTGGAAATGCTGAAAAAATCCTCACACGGAAGGTATCTTATCGAATTAGGTTTTGAAAAGGATTTGCAACTGTGCTCTGAGGTTAATTCTCTGCAAATTCTTCCAGTTTTAAGTGACGGCCGGCTGGTTAGAGGCTCGTAGTTGCTCGGTTCTCGGGCTTATCGATTGAGAAGACCGTAGTGTTGCCTCTCCTGCCCTACGGGGGTTTGCTCAGGCAACGAAGATCGTCTTCACGGGAGTGAGGACGCTACCTATCTACGGCACGAAACAAGATGAAAGACCAAGAAAATATCTACAGAATCATTGATGCTAACCTGAACCGGGCGCGGGAAGGTCTACGAGTAGTGGAAGAGGTTGCCAGGTTCATGTGGGAGGATGAAAAACTCTCCAAGGGGCTGAAAAACCTGCGCCATAAACTAACTAAAATCTCGCAGGAGAATTTCGATCAGAAACTCCTTCTTCAATGCCGTGACAGTCAGGGTGATTTGGGAGCTAAGGGCATGGGTCTACACGAAGGGAAAAGGAAGGATGTAAAAGCGATTGTCCAGGCGAATTTGAGAAGAGCTGAAGAGGCTTTGAGGGTTTTAGAAGAGTTCGGGAAAATCATAAAAAAAGGCTCAGCAGAGCAATTTAAGAATTTGAGGTTTAAATTATATACTTTAGAAAAAGAGATTTTGAGTTCGTTACAAAAATGAGATCATCTGATATTGCGAGGAGTCCATTTAGACTACGAAGCAATCTGCTTTCTGAGTGGGATCGTGGGGGCACGTTGCAACGTGCCCCTACTTCTTCATCAGATTTATCTTGACTAAGAAAAAGGGAGCTATTATCATCTTTCTGTCCTGTGGACTAAAATTCGGGCAGTCGAATCTTTAATATTCTCTCCGGAAAATTATGAACTCTATTCTCAAAGCCAAGAAAGAAATAGTCGAAATCGGGAAAAGGATGAATCAAAAAGGATATGTGGTGGCGTCTGAAGGGAATATGAGTATCCGGCTGGGTGAGAATAGAATCCTGGTCACTCCTGCTGGCAAGAACAAAGGGTTTCTTAAAGATAACGACTTAGTGGTAGTGGACTTGAAAGGAAAGAAAGTCTCCGGAAATTTAGAGCCTTCTTCTGAGCTTAGAATGCAGTTATTCGTCTATCAAAAAAGAAAAGATATCAATGCGGCTGTGCATGCCCATGCTCCTTATTCTTTGGCTTTTGCCTGCGCTCATTTACCTTTATCCCAAAATCTGCTGCCTGAGGTGATAATGTTCTTGGGGAAGATCCCATTGACACCTTATGCCACTCCGACAACTGAGGAAGTGCCAAACTCTCTTTCTCCGTTTATAGAAAAGCATAATGCCTTTTTATTGGAGAATCATGGGGTCTTGACTTTAGGAAAAGATATATATGAAGCTTACAACCGTCTGGAGATGGTCGAGCATTTGGCTAAAATCAATCTATTATGTAAAATTTTGGGAAAGTCTGAGGAACTTTCTGATGAGTCCTTAGAAAAGTTAAAAAAGCTGAAAATGATATGAGAAAAGTCTTAATCGAAAAAGCAGTTAGACTGGAGAAGGTTCCGCCCTATCCTTTATTTGATTTCAACCGGGTTTTAAAAAGGCTGGATAAAAAGGGAGTAGAGATAATCGATTTAGGCCGATTCGATCCGGCCCTGCCATTACCAGGCTCTGTTCAGAAGATTTTGCCTTTTCTCCAGGACAAGAAGAACTTCGGCTATGCGGAGAAAGAGGAAATCTTCAAAGTAAAAGAGCTTTTTTCTTTCTGGTTTAAAAAAAGATATGGAGTTTCGCTGAATCCTAAAACCGAGATCTTCTTTTACTCCGGTAAAAGGGAAACCCTGACCCAGCTTGCGCTTTCTTTCATAAATCCAGAGGATAAGATTTTTGTATGCGAGCCCGCGGCTCAGCTTTATAAAGGCTGTGCACTTTTAGCTGAAGGGGAGATAGAGGTCCTTCCACTGTTAGAAAGGAATGATTACCTGCCGAATCTGGGACTTCTGAAGAATAAGAACAAAGACGAGAGGAAGTTTTTCTTCTTAAATTATCCACATAACCCCACAGGCTCCTTAGCCGACCTTTTTTTCTATAAAGAGCTGGCAGAAGTAGCTTTGAAAAATAACATCAGAGTAGTGCAGGATGCATCTTACAATGAGATCTATTTTGAGGAGTTTCAATCCTATGGATCCAACTTCGGACCCCCCAGCCTGATGCAGGCAGAAGGCGGAAGAAGGGTTGGAGTGGAACTGCATTCGCTTTCCAAAGGCACGGGACTCTCTGGCATAGATTGCGGTTTTATAGTGGGTGATAAGGAGATGATCTCAGGTCTGGAATCCCAGAGCAGGCTTTTCAATCACCAGCCCAACCGGCTTCTGCTCAAACTGGCTGAGGTCCTTTTGGAAGAATACGACCCGATAATAAGCCGAAACAAACAGGAATACAAAGTTAGAAGAGATGTGATGACCGAGCTCCTCTTGAGTCTGGGCTGGAGAGCAAGAAAACCAAAAGCCACTCCCTTTTTTTGGGCACAAATACCTGGAAGATATTCTTCCCTGGGGTTTTGCCGGATGCTTTTGAGAAAGACCGGGGTGATAGCTTCTCCGGGTATCGAATATGGAGGACCGGGAGAGGGATTTATCCGGCTCTGCTTGAACCAGCCGGAGGAGAAACTCAAAGAGGCAGGGGAAAGGATAAGAGAGCATTCCCACTTCTGGCAAAAAAGATACCGCAGTTAAAGATATGGGCATAATCAGACTGCACAATATGATCTTCTACGGGTTTCACGGGGTCTCACCTGCGGAAAAGGAGACTGGCAGGAGATTTGAGGTGGATTTGGAGCTTTTCCTTGATCTTTCCAGAGCAGAGCAAAGCGACAGACTCAAAGACACTGTCAATTATAAGGAAGTTTACCAGACAGTTCATGATATTATGACCGGAGAGCGTTTTTCCCTTATAGAAGCAGTTGCCAGCCGGATAGCTGATGAGGTCCTGACTAAATTCAAACCTGACCTGGTAAAGGTCAGGGTGAGGAAAAAGATACCTCCGGTTCCTGGAAACTTAGATGATATCGAGGTAGAGATAGAAAGAAGAAAGGAAGTCTGAAACAGAAGACACGTAGAGGTGGAGTTTATCTCCACCCGAACATCAGGTTAGATCAAATTAAAGGAGCAAGATAATTGGCAATTGCTTATCTGTGCCTGGGCTCAAATTTAGGAGATAAGAAAAGGAACTTGAACCAGGCTTTGAAAGAGATTAAGAATCTGAAAATGGTTAAAGTCCTTAAAACCTCTTCTATCTATGAGACTGAGCCGGTTGGTTTCAAGGATCAGAGCTGGTTTTTGAATGCGGTAATTAAAATCAAGACTAAACTCCCGCCTTTATCTCTGCTTTATCTTCTTCAAGGGATAGAAAGGAAGTTAGGCAGGGTTAGAGGAAAAAGATGGGGTCCGAGAAAAGTAGATCTGGATATACTCCTTTATGACAAGATGGTTATTAATGATGATAAGCTAACGCTTCCTCATCCACAGATGCACAAAAGAAGATTTGTCCTAATACCGTTGATCGAGCTGGGTTCAAGATGGAAACATCCGGCTCTGCATTTAACTCCTAAGATGTTTCTGCAAAAAATAAAGACAGGTCAGGAGGTAAAATTATCTGAGGTCAAATGGCAGGTTTAAACTACATAGTAGTGGAGGGAGCAATAGGTGCTGGGAAGACCGGCTTAGCACAACTTTTAGCTGAGAGGTTTGGAGCTTCTCTGGTTTTAGAGGAGATAGAGGAGAACCCCTTCTTATTGGATTTTTACAAAAACCGGAAGAGGTTTGCTTTTCAAACCCAGGTCTATTTCCTTCTTTCCAGGTTCAAACAGCAGCAAAGTTTGCTGGAATTAGACCTTTTCCATGCTAAGGTGATAAGCGATTACCTTTTCTGGAAGGACCGGATCTTCGCCTCGATCAACTTGAGCCAGAAGGAGCTTTATCTGTATGAGAAGATCCTGCCTATTCTGGAAAAGGATATTCCCAGGCCTGATCTGGTGATATATTTGCAAACCAGTCCGGAGGTTTTACAAAAGAGGATAAAGGAAAAGGGAAGAGATTTTGAAAAAGGCTTAGATTTGGAATATATTTCACTCTTAGTGGAATCGTATAACCATTTCTTTTTCCATTATAACTTAGGTAATTTATTAGTGGTAAAAAATGACAATCTGGATTTTCAAAAGAATCCCAGCCAATTTGAAGACCTCGTGAATATTGTCAAAGAAGAAAAACCAGGCACCAGGTATTATGTGCCTGCAGCTTAGTGATTAACTCTTATGCCAGAAGATAAAGTGACTGTCAAGACTTTTCTCAAAATGAAGCAGAGAGGAGAGAAAATCGCGGTTCTGACTGCTTACGATTTTTTCACTGCTAAAATCTTAGATGATATCGGCATAGATTCCATCCTGGTGGGTGATTCAGCCAATATGGTCTTTTATGGGGCTAAGGATACGCTTTCAATCAGTATGGATCAGATGATTTATCACACACAAGCGGTATCAAAAGCAGCAAAAAGAGCTCTGGTAATAGGCGATATGCCTTTTTTATCCTATCAGACTTCAGTCTCGGATGCGATTTTGAATGCGGGAAGATTTTTGAAAGAGGGCGGTGCGCACGGAGTCAAAATAGAGGGTGGTCTGGAGATGAAGGATACTGTAAAAAGGCTGATAGAGGTTGGGATTCCGGTGATGGGGCATATTGGCATGACCCCGCAGTCGATTGAGAAATTCGGGGGTTATTCAGTGCAGGGAAAAGATGAGAAGAAAGCTGAATATCTTTTGGAAAGCGCCAAAGCATTAGAAGATGCAGGCTGTTTTTCCATAGTCTTAGAGTGTATCCCCAGAGAGCTTGCCAAAAAGATTAGCTCCACCCTCAAAATTCCCACCATCGGAATTGGCGCAGGTATAGATTGTGATGGACAAGTTCTGGTGGTCAACGATATTTTAGGATTATACGAGGAATTCAAACCCAAATTTGTGAGAAGATATACAGAGCTGGCGAAAGAGATGAGAAAAGCGTGCAAGAATTTTATAGATGATGTCAAAACTAAGAAATATCCTTCGGAAGAAGAGAGCTATTAAGAATTGATAAGATCTGATGGAGGATGAAAGATGAGAAACAAGAAAACAAAATCCATAAAGGAATTGGTTAGCATTTTGAAAAAGCATAATGCCGATCTAAGGAATAAATTCAAGATGAAAGAGATAGGTGTTTTTGGTTCTTACGTTCGGGAAGAGCAGAAGAGGTCAAGCGATGTAGATATACTGGTTGAATTTGAGCCAGGCTATAAAACTTTCGACCGTTATATGGAGCTGAAGTTCTTCCTGGAGGAGATCATCGGGTCAAAGGTAGATCTGGTTATTAAAACTGCGATCAGAGATGAAATAAAAAGTAGAATTTTATCGGAGGCGGTTTATGCCTAAAAGGGATTATGTGCTCTTTATCACCGACATACGGGATTGCGCCAAGAGAATTCTGGAGTATGTGAAGGGCAAGTCGTTTGAGGAATTTACCAGCAATCAGATGCTGATCGACGCAGTTATAAGGAACCTGGAGATAATCGGTGAAGCAACCAAGAACATTCCGTCTGAAATAAAACAGAGATATCCACAAATCGAGTGGTGATTTATCCCTCATACCTATCTCCTCGCTACTCATTGAAGTTATGGAACCAATTTAAAATGATACACTTGATCTCCTCCCCTAAAAAAATGCAGGAATGTGCACTTTCCTTAAAAAAGAAGGGCAAGAAAATCTCCTTTGTGCCGACTATGGGGGCTTTGCATCAAGGTCATTTGAGTCTGGTTCAAAAAGCCAGAAAGTTAGGGGATTTTGTGGTGGCCAGTATTTTTGTTAATCCTGCTCAGTTTAAGCCTAAGGAGGATTACAAAAAATACCCGAGGGATTTAAGAAAAGACAAGGAATTACTCCAGCAAGCGGGATGTGACCTTATTTTCGTTCCAAGAGTGGAAGATATTTATCCAGAGGGGTATCTCACCTATGTCAATGTTGAAGAGTTGTCCAAGAAATTAGAAGGAGCATCCAGACCCGGGCATTTCAAGGGGGTCTGCACTATTGTAGCAAAGTTATTTAATATTGTTCAACCGGATTATGCCATATTCGGTCAAAAGGATGCTCAGCAGGCACTTATCATCAAAAAAATGACAGAAGACCTGAACTTTCCTGTGAAAATAATCGTATGTCCGACTGTAAGAGAAAAAGATGGGCTTGCCTGTTCCTCCAGAAATAGTTATCTTAATGCCGAGGAGAGAGACCAGGCTAAAATCCTGTACCAGTCTTTAAAGTTGGGGGAAAAGATGATAAAGGCTGGTGAAAAAAATCCCCTGAAGGTAATAAAAAAGATGACAGAGATGATACAGCAAATGCCTCTGGCAAAAATAGATTATATCGCACTTACTGATACTCAGACTCTTGAGCCGGTTAGAAAAATTAAAGGGGAACTTTTACTCTCTTTAGCTGTAAAATTTGGTAAAACCAGATTAATCGATAATCTCAAGATCTGTGTCTAAATTTTTAAAGGAATCTTATGTTAATAGCGGTTTGTAAATCGAAAATCCATAGGGTTAAAGTTACCGATGCAAATCTGAACTACGAGGGAAGTCTAACTGTAGATCAGACCCTTTTAAAGAAAGCGGATATGATACCCTATGAGTTAGTTCAGGTGGTCAACATCAATAATGGAGCCAGGTTTGAAACTTACGTCATTCCAGGCAAATCGAATTCCGGGATAATCTGCCTGAATGGACCTGCGGCGAGATTGGGCGAAATCGGAGATATTTTAATCGTAATCTCCTATTCCTGGATGGAAAAGAAAGAGGCAGAAAAATTCAAGCCCAGGGTAGTTTACGTCGATAAGAATAATAAATCCCAAAAATAAATGAATCTTGACTTAAACAAGGTCTCCTGTATAATTTTAGCTGCTGGCAAGGGGGTCAGGATGAAATCTGATCTCCCCAAGGTTCTGCACACTTTAAGCGGAAAACCTCTTATAGGGTATGTTCTGGACACAGTTCTCAGTCTAAATTTAAAAAGGGTAGCAGTGGTGGTTGGTTATCAAGGGGAAAAAGTAATCGATTTTGTGAAAGGGAAAGATGTGGAGGTTGTCTGGCAGAAAGAGCAGCTGGGCACCGGGCATGCGGTTATGCAGGCGGAACCTATTTTTCATGATTTCGACGGAGAGCTCTTAGTTCTCTGCGGAGATGTCTCCCTGCTTCAAACTGAAACCGTAATTGAACTTCTGAAAACCCATCAGCAGAAAAAAGCAAAAGCCACAGTCCTCACAGCAGTCTTAGAGGACCCTAAAGGGTATGGGCGGATTGTCAGAAATAAAAATGGGGATTTCGAGAGGATAGTAGAGGATAAAGATGCTACCCCGGAGGAGAAAAAGATCAGGGAGATCAATACTGGAGAGATGTGCTTTTCTGCTCCAGCGCTCTTCTCCGCTCTAAAGAAAGTAAAAAGGGATAATCTTCAAAAAGAATATTATATTACCGATGTGCTGGGGATATTAAAAAGAGGGGGAGAAAAGGTTGAAGCCCTGAGAGTTCAAAATCCCTGGGAGACTAAAGGGGTTAACTCGACTTCTGAGCTTTTGCAGATGGAAGAATACCTGGCAAACACAAAACTAAAATCTGGCGTAGAACATAAGGCTTGACAAAAAGTTGAATAAGGTTATATTGAATCCTGTTCGCGCAGGAGGGGAAGATGAAAAAAATAATATATCTTAGCTTGATCCTTACTATCCTATTATTGTCAATTCAAAGTGGCTTTGCGCAAGATAAAAGTGTCAATGAGCCATCCGTCAAATTAAAAGGGTTCAGCCTGCTTGATCCGAGCCGGTTGAAAATGAGCCAGAGTTATACTTTTTCGTTTTTTTCCTCAGGCAAACAGAGCGGGACTTTCGGATTGTACACTAATACCTTAGAATACAGAATCTCCCAGCCTTTGCTGGTCAGGGTAGGGCTGGCCTATCTGCACCAGCCACTTTCTGTCTTCAACCGAGGCAGCCAGAGCCTTAACGGTGTTTTGCTGCCGAATTTTCAGCTCTTTTATCAGCCGAGCAAAAGCTTTCAGCTCAGGATAGACGTCTCTAGTATGCCTGGGTGGTATGAATATTGGTACAGGTAAGAGGTAGGTTATCGAAGCTATTTTACGTTTTTTCTTTTTTAAAACTAAAATATCTAAAATTTATTTCCAGATAGATTTTCTGCAGTGCTGAGTTTCTTTATTCCCGAAAATTATGTTCAAGCGAAAAGGCGCGGATAAAAGGTATCGTTTTTACCGCAAGAGGTCCAAAGCAAAACGGGGGGGAAGGTTTGTGGATCTGGGTATAGCCTTTTTGGGTTTATTGATAATATTATTTGTTCTCTCTTCAGCCAAAAGGTTAACCCAGACTCAAGCAGAGGGGAGTCTGAGAACGAATCCTTTGCGAGTGCAAGTGCTGAACTCCTCAGGCAAAAGAATCAGTCCTGGTTTTGCCCAGTTCCTGGAGAAAAAAAATTTCAGCCCCTATTATCTGGTTATAGTTGAACAGAAAGACTTGCCGGATTCCCTGGTCAAGGAAAGTCTTCTTCTGGATAGGATGGGAGAGGAGAAAACCGCCCTGCTGATCGGTGAAAAAATCGGTCTGAAGAAGAAAAACATCCTCACCCGGCAGCTGGAAAACAATTATCTGAACATAGGCTATACCCTGATCCTGGGTCAGGATTATCAGAAGATTTTTAAACTAAAAGATTAAAAGGTCGATAAAAGCTTTACGACCCGTAGGGAGGAAGAAAAGCTCAAGTTGAAAATCTCTTCTCAGAGGTTAGCAAATTTAATTGGCAGATACGCCCTGGAGAAAAAAGCCGCAGACATAAAGGTTCTGGACCTGAGGAAAGTGGCGGATATCACCGATTACTTCCTAGTCTGTTCTGCAGAGGTGGAGTTACAGGCCAGGGCGATCGCGGACCATATAACTGAAAGCCTCAAGAAAAAGGGGATAAGAGCTTGGCATGCCGAGGGGTACCAGAATTCCAAGTGGATACTTTTAGATTACGTGGACGTGGTGGTGCATATCTTCTTAGACGAAACCAGGGAGTTCTACGGGTTAGAAAGATTATGGGGGGATGCAAAGGTGAAACAGATCAAAGAAAAAATCAGACTACTTAAAAAGAACAGGTCAGTTGCCTAAAGGTCAGAAGATCAGCTTTAAGTCGGACTGCTTGAATCGAAAAGGATCTCTCTTCTTTTATCTGCCTGGAAGGTTTAGATAAAGAATTAGACAAAAACTAAGGAATATATAATCAAATCATATTTTAAGAGGTGAATTTATGGATATAGTTGAGCTTAAAAGCAAGACCGTGTCGGAGCTTTTGAAACTGGCGGAGGAGTTAGACATCCCCGGCTGCGCGGGCTTGAGAAAACAGGATCTAATATTCAAGATCTTAGAGGCAAAGACTGAGAAAAACGGACTTATCTTCGCAGAAGGGGTTCTGGAAATTTTGCCAGAGGGTTATGGTTTCCTGCGTTCCCCGGATTATAACTATCTTCCGGGCCCGGATGATATCTACGTTTCCCCTTCCCAGATAAAAAGGTTCGATTTGAGGAAGGGGGATACTATCTCCGGACAGGTGAGACCTCCCAAGGATTCGGAGCGGTATTTTGCCCTTTTGAAGATCGAGGCAGTTAATTTCGAGAACCCGGAGGTGGCAAAACATAAGGTTTTATTTGACAACTTGACACCTCTTTATCCGGAAAAAAGGATTCAACTGGAAACCGCTACCGAAGAAGTCTCTATGCGGATAATGGATCTGGTCTGTCCGGTTGGAAAGGGTCAGAGGGGTTTGATTGTCTCCCCTCCCAAGGCTGGAAAGACTATCCTTCTGCAGAAGATCGCCAACAGCGTCACCGCCAACCACCCGGAGATAAAGCTGATAGTGCTTCTGATCGATGAAAGGCCAGAAGAGGTCACCGATATGAAGCGTTCGGTTAAAGGAGAGGTGGTCAGTTCCACCTTTGATGAGCCGGCAGATCGGCACGTGCAGGTGGCAGATATGGTGATAGAAAAAGCCAAAAGACTGGTGGAGCACCAGCAGGATGTAGTTATCCTTTTGGACAGTATCACCCGTTTAGCCCGGGCGCATAATGCAGTTGTTCCTCACAGCGGAAAAATCCTCTCCGGTGGAGTGGATGCTAACGCCCTGCAGAAACCGAAAAGGTTTTTTGGCGCAGCCCGGAATATCGAAGAGGGCGGGAGCCTCACCATTATGGCTACTGCCTTGATCGAGACCGGCAGCCGGATGGATGAAGTCATCTTCGAGGAGTTCAAAGGAACCGGAAATATGGAGATAGTCTTAGACCGCCGGCTGCAGGACCGCAGGATCTTCCCGGCTATGGATATCAACCGTTCTGGCACCCGTAAGGAAGAACTGCTTCTGTCTGAGGAGGAGTTAAGCAAGATCTGGATTTTAAGGAGATTCCTAAACGAGATGAACTCAGTCGAGGCTATGGAGTTCTTGCTTGACAGGATAAGAAAAACCAAAAACAACTCCAAGTTCTTAGAGTCGATGAAGGATTAGAGCTTTTTGGGGTTTAATCGTTCTTTAATCTGCCCTTTAGTTTACATTCATAAAAGAAGAATAAGATTAAAACTTCAGCCTGTCTTTGACTTAATCCTAGGTCGTTCAATGTAAAAACAATGTTACCTGTTATCAGCTCAGAAATAATAGGAAAAGAATAAGATTACATCCCCTTTTCTATCCAGACCAAGATTCTGATGCAAACCTCGATATTTCTTATAAAGTTTCTCAGGGGGACTCTTCCAAACCAAGAGAAAGATGGCTGAAGAGAAGAGAGCAACTGTGCTCATCGTTTTTGCAGTTTTCTGTTCCTCAGGGTTCAATAGATCACAGGGATTCGGTCCAAGAGCGTAATTCCAGGGCTCACATTCCTCTGGGTCTGGCTGTTTGAGGACCCAAATTCCGCCTGCTGTACACAAAATTGCAGAGCCTATCCTAAATGCTCTATAATTCCGAGCATAAAAGTGCAAGGTCTCTAAAGTTAAGTTATGTTTCTCTGCTTCATCTTCCATTTGCCAAGCCTTCTCATAAGACTTCTGAGCCCGGCTTTTTCCATAGATTAAATATAATCCTAAAACATCAATGGATATGCCACTGGCTGTCAATAATACACCGTCGTTATTCTTTTTTGTGAGTCCATAAATTCCGTATGCTGCCAAAGTAGTGCCAATTAGAAACGATAAGATACCTTGACGAATTCTGAAAGAATTTTGCCAACGTGCCAGCTTTCCTAAATAGTATTCTTCAGTATAATACTCTTCACTTGTACCGTTCATACTTTGATATTGGATCGGTATAAAGGAGATAAGATTTATACCTGTAGTACCCTTTACTTGGAGGTTTTTCAGAGATCCACCTGAGGCATTTTTGATCGAAGACGCCGTTAATAACGTAGTACTAAAGGTTCCATCTTGGTACAGGGTCTTTGCGAAAGGGGTGACGAGCGTGAAGAAAAGTAGTGTAATTGCCAAAGGCACTATTATCCATAGTCTAAGGCTATGGTTTAAAAATGCTTTCATCGTTACTCCTTTAGTAGTGGTTATGATAATTATATGTAATTTACCAAAAAAACGCAACATCTATCTTGCTCACAAAATAGTTTTTCAGTTCTTCTTGTTCGTGCGGGAATCGGAATTCCCGTACTTGGCTGAGCAGGATTGATTCGGGAACACCAATTCCAGAACCAACTTGAAGCGATGGAGTTCTTACTGGATCGGACAAGAAAGACCAAGAACAATCCGAAGTTCTTAGAGTCGATGAAGGATTAGAATTTTTTCGGGGGTTGAGTTTTCTCCTATCCATTCCTTCATTTCAATTAAATCTTCAACATTGTAGCGGAAGACTTTGGTTTTCCAGGTAGGGGTATTTTGTAGTCGCTTGATTTATCAAGCAATATTTTGAGTTGGAGTATCAACCTTTAGGTTGACCCATCAAAGGGATGGGCTATACTAAATCGGGGTGAGACCTTTTCAAAATCATCGGGGAAAAATGGAGTCAGTAGAGACACATCGCATGCGTCTCTCTATTGAGCTTTGCATTTAGTAACCAGAGTCGTGAAGGCTCAGCTAAGCCGTTTCCCCCCGATACCCGCTACTCGATCCTCGCTTCTTGCTTTTTGTTTTCGAAACTTTTGATTTTCCTTGCCATTTTCGAAATTTTGCATAAGTTACTTTGATATGAAAAGAAAGCCGATTCTGGGAATTACGATGGGTGACCCGGCCGGGATAGGTCCGGAGGTGGTGGTTAAATCAATTACCAAACCTGAAGTTAAAAGAATTTGTGTGCCTCTGGTTTTTGGCTCCATCGATGTTTTTCGTCAAGCCACTAAAAAATATCCAAGGGGGTACAGATTAAATCGGGTCTTCTCAGTAGAAGAAATGAATACTGATGGAAAGGTTATAAATATCTTGCATTGCACCGATTTAGATTATAAAAAGGTCAAAACCGGAAAGGTAAACAAAACCTCAGGCAGTATGGCGGCTACCTGTCTGGTTTATGCGGTTCAGTTTGCCTTAGCTCAAGAGATCGACGGGATTGTGACTGCCCCGTTATCCAAAAAAGGTCTAAAATTAGCCGGGTATGATTTCCCTGGTCAGACTGAGATGATTGCTTTTCTTACTGCTTCAACTAAATTCGGGATGATGTTTATAAGGGATGATTTAAAGATAATTCTGGTAACGACACATCTGCCTTTATCTAGAGTAAGTAAAGAGATTAATTCTCAAAAGGTTTTTGAAAAGATAGAACTGACAGACAAGGTCTTGAGATTCTTATTTAAAATAAAAAAGCCAATGATCAGCGTGTGTGCCCTGAATCCTCATTCCGGAGAGGAAGGGCTTTTCGGAAAAGAGGAGAAAAAAGCAATCCTGCCGGCAATAAAAAAAGCTCAGAGAAAAAGGATAAATGTATCCGGTCCATTTGCTGCTGATTCTCTATTCAATCCGAAGCGTTCATCTGGATTCGATTGTATAGTAGCGATGTATCACGACCAGGGGCTTATTCCGATGAAGATAAAAGGATTGGGAAGCTCAGTGAATCTGACAGCCGGGGTTCCGGTTATTCGCACCTCTCCCGATTTCGGAACAGCCTTGGATATTGCCGGAAAAGGAAAAGCAGACCCAGGGGGGATGATCAAGGCGATAATGCTGGCAGCGAAGTTAGCCGAATCTTCGGACAACTTGGACAAGATCTGGTTTAACTAAGTGGATTAGATGAAAGATATCCTCATAAAATTGCAAGGCGTCTCCAAAATCTATGATGGCTGGAGAAGCGCTCTAAAAAATGTAGATTTGGAAATAGAAAAGGGAGAATTCCTTTTTCTGGTTGGGCCAAATGGGGCGGGGAAAACTACTTTACTCAAGCTTTTGTGGATGGAGGAAGAGCCAAGCAGCGGAGTAATCTTCATAGATAAATACAACAGCCTGGAAAAGAATAAAAAGAGATTGCCGGAGCTGAGGCAAAAGATAGGCGTGGTGTTTGAGGATTTAAAGCTGATCAAGGAAAGAACTCTGGAAGAAAACCTCTCCTTACCTTTGAGGCTCTCAGGTAAAAAAGAGAAACATATCAAGTCCAGAACAGCAGAACTTTTAGGAGCATTCAACCTCTATCCCAAAAGAAAATCTTTCCCGAAGGAGATCTCGGCCGGGGAAAGGAAAAAGCTTGCCATTGCCCGGGCAGTTATAAACGAGCCCCTGATTATCCTGGCAGATGAGCCTTTTGGTGGATTGGACCAAAAGGTCACCTTTGAGATTATCGATTTTTTCAAGGAGATCAATCTAAAAGGTTCGACAGTGCTTGTGACTACTTATAGAGACGATATAGCCAGGAGTTTTAAAGGGAGGGTAATCCAGCTGGAAAAAGGAGAGATAAGAAAATGAGTTTGTTCTTCTTTTTAAAGGAATCGGTCTCTGGATTTTTCAGGGAAAAAGGTTCCACCTTTACCTCTTTGGTCAACCTGACTTTTTTCTTTTTGATCTTCGGCATCTTTCTTTTAGTAACCTATAATCTTTACACCTTCACCCAGAAAGTAAAAAGCAGGATGGAAATAGATGTCTATTTACAAGAAGAACTCGCCCAGAAAGAGATCGACGAGCTTAGAGATAAAATCATCCAGCTGGAAGGAATAGACCAGGCCGTATTTCGCTCCAAAGAGAAAGCCCTGCAGGAGTTGAAAGGTTACTTGGGGCAGAATATCTTGGAAGGTCTGGAGTCAAATCCATTGCCCTCTTCCTGGGTGGTAAAATTGAAGCCAGCTTATCAGAATCTGGATAAAATGGAGAAAATCTCCATTCAATTAAAGAAGATGGCAGGTGTGGAAGAGGTAGATTACGGCAGATTCTGGGTCGGAAAAATAGAGAACGTCTTTAAAATCTCATTATGGATAAATTTAGCCTTAGGAGTTTTCATGGTCTCAGGATCGCTGTTTACCATGATGCAAACTCTCAGGAATATCCGCAGGTCCAGGGCTGAGGAGTTGAAACTTTTCAGCCTTTTAGGCGTTGGAAGCCGTTTTTCCAGAAAGATTTTTCTGTTTGAGGGAATCATAAATGGAACGGTGAGCGCTTTTTTGAGCCTTCTGGTCCTGTATCTGCTATTCAATCTCTTCAGCTCTTTTGGATTCGAGCTTAGTTTTTTACCTTTAATCCTTTCGGTTGCCTTCATATTGTTCGGTTTTCTCCTTGGCGGATTTGCCGGTCTTTTATCCGGAGCGGAAAAAACTGACTGATAATGGATGAAAATATTCCGGTTAATGCAGGAGTCGACCCCCTGTAAAAATAGACGAGATGTAGAATGAGAACATTTTTGAACTTTTGTCTGATCCTCTTTCTTTCGGTCCTGACCTGTGGGTTTTTATTATACCCTTTCACTCAAAGCGATTTAATGGCTCAGAAGATAGAAAGCAGGATCTCAGAACAGAAAGACGAGCTCCATCGGATCAGGCAAGAGTTAGAGGAAAAAAGAGACAAGATAAAGAAACTCTCCAAAAAAGAGTCCTCGGTTTTCATAGAGATTAAAAACCTGGAAGAGGAGCTGGAGCTTATAGATAAACTGGTTTCCAGGCTTAATCAGGAATCGAGAAGAACCGGCAAAGGAATTTCAGCCGAAGAGGAACTGCTGAAGAATTCCCAATTCAGGTTACAGGACAAAAGGGAAGAACTGGGATGCCGGTTAAGGGATATCTACAAATATATGAGGTTCCGGGAATACGAAATCCTGATCGGCGCCTCCTCCCCTCTTGACCTGATGAGAAGGTTAAGATATATTAAGCTCATAACCCAGCAGGATCAGGCTTTGATTCAGGGTGTTTCCTCTGAGATCGCGAGTGTGAAAGAGACCAAGAAGACCCTGGAGACGAAAAGGAGGGAATTAGCTCAGTTAATCAAGGAGAAGGATAAAGAGGAAAAGAGGAGAAGCTCGGAAAAGGGGAAAAAAGAGAAACTTCTCAAAACCATCCGAACTGAGAAAGAAATTTATCTTAGTTCGGTTAAAGAATTAGAAAAAAGCGCCAAAGAGATCGAGAGGCTATTGACCTCCTTAGAGCAAAAAAGATCCGAAGGGGAAATCGAGACCCAGGCCAGCATATTCAAAGCTTTGAAAGGAAGGATTCCCTGGCCGGTCAAAGGCAAGTTAGCCTTAGGTTTTGGCCAGCAGGAGGAGAAGAGGTTTAACACAAAAGTCTTTAACCCGGGAATCGATATCTCGCCTGTATCGGAAGAGGTAAAAGCAGTGGCAGACGGTAAGGTAGTCTATTCTTCCTGGCTCAGGGGTTACGGGAACTTCATTATCCTCCAGCATGACGGAGGTTTCTATACGGTTTATGCTAATCTAAAGGAAGTTTTTGCGGATGTAGGCGAAACTATTAGCCAATCGCAGACTATTGCCAGGATCAGTGGCTCAGGGGCTGAAGACAATCTTCATTTCGAGATAAGAAAAGGAAAAGAGCAGCTCGATCCTTTAGAATGGTTGAAATAATGTCATTTAAAGAGATAATAGACCAGGAGATCGCTAAAAAAATCCTGCAGGGGGCAATCAGGGAAAAAAGGATTGCGCATGCTTATCTGTTCACTGGTCCGCCTGGGGTCGGAAAATGGCTTTTTGCAATTGAGCTGGCTAAGGCGGTCAATTGCCTGAAAGAAGGAGATGACTCCTGCAGCGAGTGTTCATCCTGCAAAAAGATCAGTCATTTGACTCATCCTGATCTGACCTTGATTTTTCCTCTTCCCCCTGTTTCTTCCTCTAAGAAAAGCAAAAAAGAAAAAGAGGAAGAGGAGCAGAAAAACCGGAGTAAATTCATTGAGGAAAAACTGGCTGAGCCGTACAAGATTGTCAGATACGAGAAGCCAGGCTCGATCTCCATAGAAGAGGTGAGAAATGCCCAGAGGAACCTGTTTTACACGCCAGTTGAAGGGAAAGTCAAAGTCTTAATTGTTCAGGATCCTGAGAAGATGTCGATTGAAGCTGAAAACTGCTTTCTCAAGACCTTAGAAGAGCCGCCAAAAAATTCACTTCTAATCTTCTTAAGCTCAGAGCCGGAGAAGCTTTTACCTACCATTGTATCGCGCTGTCAAAGGGTAAGGTTCAAGAGGATGTCAGAAGAGCTCATTGCTAAAAGGCTTGAAAAGGATTTCAATGTCCCAGAAAAAAAAGCGCTACATTATGCCAGGCTTTCAGAAGGGAGCTTAGGTCTGGCTTTTTCCTTAGTCGAAGGGGACAAAGACGAAGTCAGATTAAAAGGAGTAGAGTTTTTAAAAATCATAAATAAGAAGGATAGATTTGAACTGGTTGATTATCTTAATCAGCTTCTTCAGGATTATGGAAGAGAGTCAGCCTTAGAGCTTTTAGCATCTCTTTTGAGCCTGCTGAGGGATGTATATGTGACTATAGAGGTTAAAAAAGAAGAAAGACTTTTAAATCCGGACCTGAAAGCTGAGATCGAGAAGTTCGCAGATGATTTCAAAGGCTCAGACCAGGTGCAGGAGGCTATAGGCTCAGTGGAGAAAATCAGGGGTGATCTATTGAGATACGTCAATCTCAAATTAGCCCTTTTGAACCTTGGATTTGAACTGAGGAACTCCCTCTCAGGGTTAAGGAGAGAGAAGCTGGTTACGTAATATTAAAAAAGAGGTGTGATTGGAGGAGCTTAAAATGGAGATATATCTGGTGGAATTCAAGGGTTCAAGAAAACAATATTTTTTAAATCCTGAGGGTCTTCAGATAAAACCCGGGGATAAAGTCATAGTTCAGGCTGAAAGAGGAGAAGATTTAGGAAGAGTGACAAAAAAGCTCCAGGTCGAGGATCCTTCTAAACTGATAGAGAAACCTCTAAATATCCTGAGATTTTCCACTCCAGAAGACTTGCAGAGGATGAAGGAGAACGAGGAAAGAGGGGTCAAAGCTCTGGAGGAGTGCCAGAGATTGATTCACGAGCGGAATTTGGAGATGAAGTTGGTGGACGTGGAATACCAGTTTGACGGGAGCAAGCTGACTTTTTTCTTCACCGCGGAGAAGAGGGTCGATTTCCGTGAGTTGGTAAAAGAATTAGCCTCGATCTACCGGACCAGGATAGAGCTGCGCCAGATCGGGGTCAGGGATGAAGCCAGGAGATTAGGCGGGCACGGGTGCTGCGGGTTACAGCTCTGCTGTACTACCTTTATACGGGAATTCTCACCCATCACCACCCAGATAGCCAAGGAACAGAACCTGTCTTTAAATCCTTCCAAGATCTCAGGGAATTGCGGAAGGCTTTTATGCTGTCTGCTTTATGAAAAGGAGACCTACGAGAGAGGGCTGGAGCTTTACCCTAAGATCGGCTCAAAATACCAGACCGAGAAAGGGGAAGGAGTGGTGGAGAAGATAAACCTCTTTAAGGAATATATTGTGGTTAAACATGAGGAAGGAGAGGAGGAAAAAGTCGGGCTGGTGGAGATTAAGAAAAGATTAAGGAAAGCAAAACGGGTGCCGGTCCGGTCCGACAATATGTAGACAGAGTTACGCCACTAAAGTGGCTATGAATATCCGAACCAGAACGGTTTCTATTTTGTTCCAGCTTGTTCTTACCGACTTTAGTCGGGTCTAAGTTACCAGAGGTACGCCACTGAAGTGGCTATGAACAAAACCGATTTCAGTCAGGTCTAAGTTAAAAATAACAATATAGCAGATAAGAAAAAGGAGGAGATTTTGGCTGGCTTAAAGCCTCAGATCAAAAAAGGAAGATATTTTATTACCACTCCCATATATTATGTGAACGATAAACCGCATATCGGACACGCCTATCCCACTGTTGCGGTTGATATCCTTACCAGATTTCATCGCATCAAAGGGGACGAGACCTTCTTTTTGACCGGAACAGATGAGCACGGCAGCAAGGTAGCAGAGGCAGCCGAGCAGGCGGGAATCTCTCCGCAGGAGTTTTGCGATAGAAATAGCCAACGCTTCAAGGAGGTCTGGGAAAAGCTGAATATATCCTTCGATTATTTCGTGCGGACCACTGATGAAAGGCACGTTCAGGCAGTTGAAAAACTTCTGGACATACTTTACCAAGCAAAAGATGAAAAAGGTCAAAAGATAGTTTACCCTGGAGAATATACTGGATTATACTGCGTGGGCTGCGAGAAATTCATCACCGAAAAAGATTTAGTAAACGGACTTTGCCCCAATCATCTGAAACCTCCGCAAAAGGTAACTGAGAAAAACTACTTTTTCAGGCTCTCCTCATACCTGTCACAGGTCGAAAAACTAATCACAGAAGATAAAATAAGGATTTTGCCAGAGGAGAAGAAAAAAGAGACCCTGGGGCTTTTCAAGCAGGAGTTAGAGGATTTTTCGATTTCGAGAGAAAAGGTTACCTGGGGGATAACTTTGCCCTTCGACACTACTCAGAAGACCTATGTCTGGGTGGATGCTCTGCCAAATTATATTTCAGCTATCGGTTACGGGGATAATCCTGATGAATTCAAGAAATGGTGGACCGAGGGGAAAGTTATACATCTTTTAGGTAAAGACATTTTGAAATTCCACAACATCTACTGGCCTGCGATGCTGATTGCGCTCGGAGAAAAAACACCAGACATACTTTTCATCCACGGTTTTTTCACGGTGAATGGTCAAAAAATGGGGAAGTCTCTAGGCAACGTGATCGACCCTTATTATCTGATAGAAAGGTATGGCAGTGATGCTACCCGCTATCTCCTTTTGACTCATTTTCCCTTCGGACAGGATGGAGACATTCAGGAGAAAAGATTAGAGGAGAAATATAATTCTGATTTAGCAAACGATTTTGGCAATTTAGCCAGCCGGGTTTTGAAGCTGATCAAGGAGCATTTTCGCGGAGAGATTCCAAAGCCTTCGGATTACTCTGTGGATGAAAAGGAGCTGCAAAATTCAGCCCTGAAGACAGTCGAGGTGGTTTTTGACTCAATCGAGGAGCTGAATCTCAACCAGGCTCTTGATGAGGTCCTGAAGTTAGTCCGCTTCACCAACCGCTATGTGGACAAGACCGCTCCCTGGAATTTAGCCAAGGAAAAGGATAAAACCCGATTGGGAACGGTTCTTTATGCCTCAGCAGAAACCTTGAGGATTATCAGTCTTCTTTTCTATCCTGCTCTGCCGGAGAAATGTCAGAAGTTAAGAGAGATTTTAGGGTTAGCACAAAATGAGATAATCCCGAATTTAGAAAGAGAAAAAGACTGGGGTTATTTAAAACCCGGAACGAAAATCCGGGAGATCGTTCCCTTGTTTCCTCGGTTTAAAGAGGCAAAACCGGCTGAGGTCTCAAAAGAAAAATCTGAAGTTTCAATTGCAAAAGAAGAGAAGATGGAAATAACTATTGAGGATTTCGCTAAAATGGATATAAGGGTGGCTCAAGTCATAGGAGCAGAAAAAGTCGAAGGGGCAAAAAAGCTTTTAAAGCTTGAAGTTGAATTCGAGGACGAAAATCGAGAAATAGTCGCCGGAATTGCGGAATATTATAAGCCAGAGGAGCTGGTCGGAAAGAAGATTATCCTTCTTGCCAATTTAAAACCTGCTCGCATAAAAGGGATAGAATCAAAAGGGATGCTCCTTGCCGCTCAGGACGGGGAAAATCTGACCATATTAACAGTGGATAAAGAGGTTAAACCCGGGGCGAAGATAAGTTAAGACCCAGGTAAATCGAGATTTTAAAAGAGATGTTCTGCAGAACATCTCTTTTTTTGTCTTGATGACAGGGTTAGGCAGGTTTAAGATCGTTATTATGTAGCGGAAGTTCTCAAGGTCTTGAGACTTTTTAGCCTTCCATTTTTTTCCAAAAAAGTCGGGCAAGGGTGCCCGACCTACGAAAGGAAAAAGAGATCCCTTCTCTCGTAGGCGGGGCTCCCAGCCCCGTATAGGGTATCACCCTCAAACTTGTTTGAGGGTGATACAAGTCAACTAAAAGGAATTGACATTCAATTTTAGGAGGCTTATTATTAAAGAGAAGGATGATTCTTTAATTGTAAGGGAATATTATGATCGATACCCATGCTCACTTGGATTTTTCGCAGTATGATAAGGATAGAGATAAGGTTATTGAAGATGCTTTTTCCTCCGGATTAGAGTCGATTGTCAATATCGGGGTGGATTTAGAATCGTCTGAAAAGTCGATAAGGTTAGCTGAAAAGTACAAAAATATTTATGCCACTGTGGGGTTCCATCCGCATGATGCGTCTAAATTGACCGGTGAGGCTTTCAAAGAGTTGGAAAAAATAGCTTCTCATCCAAAAGTTGTGGCAATAGGTGAAATCGGGCTGGATTTTTACAGAAATCTTTCTCCTGAGAATGTGCAGATAAAGGCTTTTAAGGAGCAGATAGATTTGGCCAGGAAATTAAAACTCCCGATCGTCGTCCATATCAGAAATGCCTATAAAAAAGCTCTAGATATTCTCAGAGCTGACGCCGCAGGGTTGAAAGGGGTTCTTCATTGTTTCTCAGGGGATGAGAATGAGGCTAAAGATGCTCTTAATCTTGGTTTTTGTCTTTCCTTTAACGGCACCTTGACCTATAAAAATTCCAGGTCAGCCGAGCTGGTGAAGAAAATCCCCCTAAGCTCGATTTTAACTGAGACTGATTGCCCTTATTTAACTCCTGAGCCAATGCGGGGTAAAAGAAATGAGCCTAAATTGGTCAGGCTGGTCATAGAAAAAGTCGTCCAGCTTTCTGACTCACATACTTTTAAAGAGATAGATGAGATTTTCACTCAGAATACAAAAAAACTCTTCAGATTAGAATGAAATTCTCTTCTTTACCCAGACAAAAGGACTCCAGAATCTTTCCCAGAAAAAGATTCAGCCAGAATTTTCTGGTCAATCTCAAAGCCGCAAAAAGAATTGTTGATTACTTAGAGTTAAAACCAGATGAGAAAGTCCTGGAGATTGGACCCGGTAAAGGCGCATTGACCCACTTTCTCTTAGAAAAGGCTAAGAGAGTTTATGGAGTGGAGCTGGATAGGAACCTCTGCTTATATCTGAAAGAAAAATTCAAAGACAAAGAAAACTTTGAAATTATAAATCAAGATATTTTAAAATTTGACATTAAGAAGATTGCACAAAAAGAAGGAAGATTAAAGGTAATCGGGAATATCCCTTATCAGATAACAAGTCCGATTCTGGAGTATCTTATTCGAAACCGGGAACTTATTGATTTAGCCATTTTGACCGTGCAGAAGGAGGTGGCAAAACGTATCTGTGCCAAACCAGGCACGCCTGACTGGTCCCCGCTTTCCATCGGGATTCAGCTTTTCTCCAATCCGGAAATTCTGTTTACCCTGAAACCGAATTCCTTTTTTCCCCCTCCGAAAGTTGACTCGGCGGTCATAAAAATCAGGTTCCTTTTAAGACCAAAAGTGGAGGTGGAGTTTCCCTTCTTCACCGATCTGGTAAAAGCAGTTTTCTCCCAGAGAAGGAAAACCCTTTTGAATAGCTTGAGTAAAAGTTTGGACTTGAATAAAGACGAGCTTCAGACTATCTTAAAGGATGCAGAAATAGATTCCCAAAAGAGGGGTGAGACTCTAAACTTGAAAGAGTTGGGGAAGTTAGCTAAGATAATTTCAGCAATTAAATGAAAAAGGTTTACTTAAGTTTTCTCGTCCTCATTATTTGTCTGATTCAGCCCGCATATGCCTCGAACCTGCACCTGGATTTCTCCCGGAATAACCAGACTTACAACTGGAACAACCGGCTGGAATATATCTACAATCAGGATAAGAATTTCTACTGGGAATTTTTGTTTTCTTTGAATTCACTTCTGATAAAACAGGAAATCCAGGACCGCTGGCAGGAGGATGGGGGTTTGAGGGTGAAATTCGATTATCTTTTAAAAAGGGACTTCAAAGCCGGCGTCCTCCTTCAGCATAAATTAAGTTCCGTGGGATCAAGGAAGGTCACGTCTCAGGATTATCTTTTAACTGCCGAGACCAATCTCTGGCAGAAGCTGAAAGTTTCTCAGAATGTGGGGATAAGCTCCATCAACCGGAAATCAGAGGCGACAAAAGGAGGAGAATCCGGACTGAACTATTCTCTTGCCCTGGGGCTGGGACCCTTCTCCTGGGAAAAAGCCGAGTTTTTTGTGGATTTGAATCAAGGCCTGGTAAAATTGGAAAGGATACCCAGTCAGGAGAGGAACCTGAGAATTCGATTCAATAGAAACTTAGCAGATAAAGATTCCATGAACTTAGAGTACCAGGAAGGATGGTCAAAAAAAAGTTTTTTCTCCAGTGAAGGTTCTCAGACGAGCACTCAAAGAAAAACCGAGAGAGTCTTAAGACTGGATACATCCAGAGGTTTATTCTCCGGTTTCCTGCTCAAATTCGGTTATAACTTTCAACTGAACACTTACCGCTACGTCTCTGAAGAGGATACCCTGTTCAACCCTCTTTATCTCAGAGATAATTCCCTCAGCTCGAGAGATTACATTTTGAGCCTGAGCAGAACTTTTTTCGGCAGGGCTAACTTGGAAGGGTTTTATAAATATATGTCCGGGCAGGAAGACTATGGATTATCCGAAAGAAATCAGGATATGAAAAGCGGGGAGTTGGGAGGGAGGTTTTCAGCAAGATTCAGCAATTCCGACTCAGGTTTTATTTCAGCTTCCATGGGCGTGACCTCCTTTTATACCGCTCCAGGTTCCTTTTTCAATGACCGGGATGTCCTTACCAAAATACTGTCTGTGGAATACCTGCACATCTTCAGCCGGTCATTCAGTTTGAAAGTCAAAACCGGTTTCAAGAACTTCCACCAGATATATATTTCCAGCCAGAAATCAGCCAATAACAATTACAACGAGACCTATAATCTTTCGCCTGGCCTGAGCTGGAGGATAAGCCAGAAAGTGAGGTTTTATCAGGAATACCAGATTCAGGCTAATTATATCTCCTATGATTTTCAGAAGGCGACCGAGAGTAACCAGAACAAGATTTTTAGAAGGGCTTCAACTTTTAGCCGCTTGAACTACTCCGCCAGCGAAAATCTGGAAGGGGAGCTGAGTTACCTTTATCGGTTTGAGGATTTTGGACAGCTTTTGTGGAAGGATGAATGGGTGAGAAGACCCTCCTGGGAAAGGAAAACCCAGGGTTTTGGACTTTTGGTCAGGCATAAACTTTTCAAAAGCGTGATCTTCTCCTCTGGATACAATTATGAGATCAGAAAGGACTATAGCCTGTTTCTGGACCTGCCAACTGGGAAGGAGAAAAAAGTTTTCACCTATAAATTTTATAGAAATCTGTTAAACTTTTCCATAGATTATGTAACTGATCAGGCAAATTTCATCAGGTTTGTCTGGACTGTTCGGGCACAGAAAGAAAGCAGAAGCAAAGAGGATTTGTCCAATTTCATAACTATAACCCTGGGAAGGACTCTGTAAAAAATGGTCAAGAAAATCGCCCTTGTCATATTCATCGGGACTCTGGTCCTTTGTGGCTGCAAGAATCCCTTTAAGACCAGGAGCTCAGCCGCACCTTCAGGTCCCAGAGGAACCTGGAACCCTCCCACTACCCCGGAGACGGTTATCCAGAACCTTTATAATGCTTATACCGAAAAGATAATCGATAATTACGTTATGTGTTTTTCTGATTCCTTTGTCTTCTCCGCGCCTGAGGATTCCCAAGAAGCGATTGGACAAAACCAGCCAGAGCGTTTCTGGAACTGGAACCTGGCAGTTGAAAGGAACGTCACTTTCGGGCTATTTAACCTGTATAGCTCCAGCTCAAAAAGATACGTACTTATCCTGGATAAAAATCCGGACCAGCCGGACGTGAAAGGGGATACCAGCGCAATCCTTTACCGGGATTACCTGATCTACTTATATGATTACGATAAGGCAGAACCTCTTATCGGGGTGGCTAAAGGGAGCTCGACTTTCAATCTCCGGCAATCAGCCTACGATTTCTGGATTATCTACTCCTGGGTTGACCGTCCGCTTCTGACTGGAGAATCCGACTGGGCAAAGTTCAAATCCCAGTTTAGGTGAGAAGGATGATGAAAAAAGCCTTATACATAATTTTAATCTTAGTTTCAGGTTTATCCTGTTATAACCCGTTTTCGCCTCCTGAAGTAGGTCCGGGATTTATGGCGCCGGTTGCCTCGCAAACCGATCCGGACAGCGTCATGAAAAATTTCAAATATGCTTATGAATACCGGGATATAATCACTTACGAGAACTGCCTGAACCAGGATTTCCTTTTCTATTACATTGACCAGAGCGACATCCCCGGAGAGCTGCAGGAGCAGCGGATTCAACGAAGTGATGACCTGGAGAGAACAAGGGGTGTTTTCAAGGTTTTCGACGACATCCGCCTGGAGACCTGGGAGGTCTTTCCGCTTCCTTCGGAATATGATTCCCTGACTCACGAAGAGCTTAAATTAAGACAGGCGAATTTCCATTTGAGCCTGACAGATATCGACGGGGATTATAATTATGAACATTTAGAGGCAACCGGGTTTGCCAAATTCAAATTCAGAAGATCAGAGGATGGTTTCTGGCGCATAGTTTACTGGCAGGATAATTCCATTCAAGGTCCATAAAAGTAAAAGGAGAGGTTATGCCTAAATTAAGCATTAATATCGATCACGTGGCTACTTTAAGGGAGGCAAGAAAATCTTCAGAGCCGGACCCGATTGCCGCAGCCATAGCTTCCGAATTCGCGGGTGCAGATGGGATAACGATTCACCTGAGAGGGGATCGCCGGCATATCAAAGACAGAGATTTGAAGATTCTCAGAGAGGTAGTAAAAACGAGTTTGAACTTAGAGATGGCGGCAACTCAGGAGATGTTAGAAAAGGCTTTGGAGATAAAGCCGGATATGGTGACCTTAGTGCCTGAAAGGGAAGGAGAGATAACCACAGAAGGCGGACTGAACGTAGTGGATAACTACGAAAAGCTGTCCCAGATTATTCCCAAACTACAGGTAAACGAGATCCTGCTCAGCCTTTTTGTTAATCCGGAGATAGAATCGATAAAAGCCGCGGCTAAACTTAAAACCGATTTTGTGGAGATAAATACGGCAAAATATTCTGAGGCGAAAAACTTAGGCGAAAAGATTGAGGAACTGGAAAAAATCGAGAGGATGGTGGACTTGGCTTATAGGCTGAGTTTAGGTATAAATGCCGGACATGGGCTGAATTATAAAAACATCGTGGAGATAGCCAGGATAAAACATATAGACGAGTTCTCCATCGGGCATTCGATAGTAGCCAGAGCAGTGATAGTTGGTTTTGAAAGAGCAGTAAGGGAGATGCTGGAGCTGGTGAAAAAGAATTCATGAGACATTGCTTTTTTGTAGCCCGTAGGAGACATGGTTGACCTACGCATGCTATACTAAGGCAATGTTGATGCTCAGTTCGTCTCGATTAAAAAGTGTTCGCTCAACGCCTCGCTCGATTGTAGATGAAAGTGCTTGGCGTTGCATTGTGCCACCAGACGTTAGGTGAAATTGGTCATAGGAGGTAGTAGTATGAAAATTCGTCCTATTTTTTTAGTGCCCTGGCTTGTATATATTTTTTTTATTGTTGGGTTTTCACCAGCATGGTCGCAGGAAAATCTGCCTACGCTCATAAAGAAGGTTCAGCAATCGGTTGTTGTCATCATAACTTATAACGAGAAAGGGGAAATTCTCGGGCAGGGAACCGGCTTCTTCATAAGCACAGAAGGGGATGTTATCACCAATATTCATGTGCTGGGAGGTGCTCATCGTGCTGATGTTAAGACAGCAGAGGGGATAATTTATCCAGTAAAGAATATTTTAGCAGAGGACAGAGAGGCAGATCTCATCCGGGTTTCTGTTGATATTTCTCATAAGGATGTGCATCCTCTGCCAGTAGGTGCTTCTATGCCTGAGGTTGGTGAACAAGTTGTCGTAATCGGCAACCCCTTGGGGCTTGAACAAACAGCCTCAGACGGAATTGTTTCGGCTGTTCGGGAGATTCCCAATTTCGGGAAAATTATTCAAATAACCGCACCTGTTTCCCTTGGCTCAAGCGGCAGCCCTGTGCTGAACATAAAAGGAGAGGTCATTGGAGTGGCGACTTTTCAAATCATTGAAGGACAGAACCTGAATTTTGTTATCCCTGGTGACAGAGTAACGAAACTCAAACCCGAAAAGGGTGTGGCTCTTACCGAATGGAAAGAAAAAAGAATAGAAGAATGGCTAACCTCTCCAGAAGTACTTTATTATACGGGACTTCGTTTTCTTTTATCTGGGGAGTATAAAGAAGCCTTACCTTATCTTGAAAAAGCGGTTGAGAAAGACCCCAATTACGTTAATGCCTATTCCTACATCGGGTATTGCAATCTCAGTTTCGGGCGTTATCAGGAAGCCATAGAAGCTTGCAAGCAGGCGATTCGCATTAAGCCTGATGATTTCGATTCACACTACAACCTTGGTATGGCTTTTTATGCACTGGGGCGTTATCAGGAAGCCATAGAAGCTTTCAAGGAGGCAATCCGCATTAAGCCTGATGATGCCGAGCCATACGGCAATCTTGGTGTGGCTTATGTTAATCTGGGGCGTTATCAGGAAGCCATAGAAGCCTTGAAGCAGGTAATCCGCATTAAGCCTGATGATGCTCTGGCACACTACGACCTTGGTGTGGCTTATGTTAATCTGGGGCGTTATCAGGAAGCCATAGAAGCCTACAGGCAGGCAATTCGCATCAAGCCTGCTTTTTGCCGAGGCATACGCCAATCTTGGTCTCGCTTATGGTAATCTGGGGCGTTATCAGGAAGCCATAGAAGCCTTGAAGCAGGCAATCCGCATTAAGCCTGATGATGCCGAGTCATACGGCAATCTTGGCGTGGTTTACGGTGGGCTGGGCCTTTATGAGGAAGAGATAGAAGCCTTGAAGCAGACAATTCGCATTAAGCCTGATAATGCCAATGCATACTACAATCTTGGTGTGGCTTACGACAATCTGGGGCGTTATCAGGAAGCCATAGAAGCCTTGAAGCAGGCAATCCACATTAAGCCTGATGATGCCGATGCACACCACAATCTTGGTCTGTCGTATTTGTTAATTGGAGATCGAGGTTCAGCTTTGGACGAATACAGGATTCTAAAAGACCTGGACAAGGATTTAGCAAACAAGTTGTTTAATCTGATTTACAAATAGGGCAAGATTTTTTTCGTAGGGGAGGGGCTTGTCCCCTCCCCTTAAAATGTGTTTTTCCAAAATGTAAGAATTCAAAATCAAGGTATCTTATAGCATCTGACCCAAATTATGATGGATGGCAAATACTTACAAGGTATAAGAACACTTGAGTCTTTATGCAAAACAGCTAGTAAGCTTTCGATAGCCACGAGTGGAAGAGAAGTTTCTACTTGGCGAGAGGCATATGGTTCACATATTTTTGGGAAAATCTGTCTAACTGGAATTGCTATTCTCAAACTCTTACCACAAAGTGTATTTTATTTTGCACCTAAAGGACTCGAAGTCTGGGATATTTCTTCAGTTTGCATTCTCACACGTTCCCTCATTGATACTTACAATGTATTTCACTATTTAATTATACAAAAGGTAGAGAATGAGGAATTAGAGTTTCGTTTTGTGCTTTGGAATTTACATTCAGAGACCGAGCGGTTGAAAATGTTAGAGTTGAGTAAGTCGAAAAGCGAAAAACTTGAGAAAATCAAACAATATGTAGAAAGTTTAAAAGAAAAATTGGGGGATAATAAATTCTATCAAAAGTTAGATTTAAAGGAACAAAAGAAATGTTGTACCGGTGAGAAAGGCATTTACTTAAAAAATACAGATATTTCTAGAAATGCGGGAATAAATCCTGATTATTATAAGTCAACTTATAAATATCTTTCACAATATGTCCATACATATCCCTTTTCGATTTCACAAATAATTCCATTTAAAGCTGACGACACCGAATCTCAAAAACTGTTTAAGCCTATTATTGGGTACTGCACTGGTTATCTTTGTGTTTCAACAAGAGATTTCGTAAACATATTTCCAGATCAATCAGGGAATATACCCTCTGAAATTATTAAGACAATCGAAGATTGGGAATATATAATGAGGAATATTTTTTCTGATCCGACCGGGGCTGCTCCCACGAGTAATGTATAATGCGTGTCGGCAGAGTAGCGCCTGACACAACTATTGCAATGTCGACCAGTCCTGCGGGCATGGTCGACCTACGACTTGTAGGGGCACGGCATGCCGTGCCCCTATCTATCAGTCTTTTTTGCCCACAACTGCTAAGACATAATTTTTAGTATCCAGATATTTTTGTACAACCTCCTTGACCTGCTCTTTGGTTACTGCTCTTATTTTCTCCAGATGCTTTTCATCATAATCATAACCTGCGCCTAAAAACTCATTTACCCCCATATAGTAAGCCTGATTTATCCGGGAGAGTCTGTAGAAAAGAAGGTTTCCCCATAGGGAGTTCTTGGCAGTTTCTAATTCGTTATCGTCCACCGGATTTTCCTTTAGCTGGTTCATCTCATTTAGAATCCCGTCAAAAGCTTCTTTATAATTCTTGGGTCTGGTACCAATTGAGGCTATAAACCACCCAAAATCTTTATCAAAATTGACCGAGGAGCCAACTGAATAGGCTAATCCCTTTTTCTCTCTTAGGTTCAATCCAAGCCTGCTGGAAAGGATTGAGTTTGCCACCTCTAAGGCTGGAGCCTCTGGATTATCTATTCCCGGCAGGAGATTTCCTAAGTATATGTAGACTTGTTCTTTCTTCATCTCTTTCGTGACTTCAGCAGGTGACGTTATGGTTTTAGGTTGAGGGATGGATGGGGGGCTGAAATCGGTTGGAGGAATATCTCCAAAGTTGGTTTTTATTACAGATAGAATATTTTCTGGAGGAAGGCTGGTTACTACAGTCAATATCATATTTTTGGGAGAGTAGAATTTTTTATGAAAATCGATCAAGTCTGTCTGGGTTATAGAGCTAATAGTGTTCTCATCTCCGAGCACGGTCTTCCCATAAGGATGATCCTTGAAAAGCTCCGCATAAAAAAGATTACTGCAGGTTTTGGAGGTTGATTCGTTTTCCCGTTTGATTATGCTCAAGATCTCGGCTCTGATTTTCTCCACTTCATCCTGAGGAAATTTAGAGTTTTTCACCAGGTCAGATAAAAGCTCAACTCCTTGGTCTGCGAATTCATCTAAGGTTTCGAAGCGGATAAAAGAATATAGGCGGGAGGTATAAATATCATCATAAGGAATATTCGGGTCATCCACTAATTTCAACTGTCCCCCGATTGAGGCAATGTCCTGGCTTATCTTCTCTGCGGTTTTTTTAGTAGTTCCTTTGGCTAACATCGAATTTATGAAGTTGACTACCCCAGTTCTTCCCTCTGGTTCTGAGGCGGTGCGGTTTTTGCCCAATATATTCAGGGCAAAGACTTTTGAATCCGGGTTAGAGCGGATTATAATCTCCAAGCCATTGGGCAGAATCTCTTTCATATATTTAGATTGAGAGGAAGAAGCAGTTGACTCTTTTTTCTCAACTTTTGGCACAATTGCTGTGGCTACATATTTTGGCTCGGAGAAGTATTTTTGTGATACCTTCTGTATCTTATCAGGAGTGACTGTTTCCAGATTCGGAATATAAGATTCTAAAAAATCGTATCCGCAGTTGACTAGAATCGGAGCTATGGTCATTCCATAAATGTAGAGCTTTTCCTCCTGATAATATAAATCCGCTTTGGTAGAGACGATGGTATTCTTGACTGTCACAGGGTCAAGCCTTTTGTTGGTCAGATTCTTAAGGGTCCGGGTCGTGATGGCAAGTATCTTCTCTATCTTCTGAGGCGAGTCGGTCAGGATGGAGATATTCAGAGTCGAAAACTCTTTCTGGGTCTCCACTGAGGCAGACAGGTCGATTATCAGGGGCTCTTTTCCCTGAGTCAAAGCCTGGTAAAGAGGAGAGGTCTCGCCTGAGCTTAAGATTCTGGTCAAAAGGTCAAAGGCAAAATAATCCGCATCGGAAAGATGAGGGGCTTTAAAAGAAAGATTGAGATAACAGTTTTTTGTATCGACTTCTTTGTATTTGATAACCTTGTCTTCAGGCGGAGTGTAGGTGATTTTTTCCAGAGGAGGAAGGGGTCTGACCGGGATGTTGCCGAAATACTTTTCGACCAACTTGAGCATTTTGTCAGTCTCAAAATCTCCTATCAACAAAATCGCCATATTATTCGGTTTATAATAGGTCTGATAATACTGGATGATGTCCTCTTTTGGTATGGTGGCTATTATATTTTCATACCCTAATACCGGACGGGCATATGGAGTGCCTGGGTAAGCTTGCACATCAAAAAACTTTTCCACCTGATAGTCAACGTTGTCCTCATCCTTTTTTATCTCCTCGATCACTATATTTCTTTCTTTGGCAAGCTCCGAGTCCGGGAAGATAGAGTTGAAAAGCATATCTGATTGGACATCAAGCCCATCCTCGATGAACTCCTTGGGCATTATCACCAGATAGCAGGTCAGCTCTTTTCTCGTAAAAGCGTTGAAAAAAGAAGAGCCTTTGCTTTTCATCTCTTCGGATATCTGCTCCCTGGTTCTGCGTTTTGTCCCATCAAAAAGAAGATGCTCCAGAAGATGAGTTGCTCCATTGTTATAATCGGTCTCATATTTACTGCCAGCATTAACATAGATCATCGAAGAAATAACAGGATTGGCGTGCTTTTCCTTAAGGATTACCTTCATTCCGTTGGACAAGGTGAAGACCTGGGCTTTATTCTCCTCAAAACCTTGAGCAAATATCCCCTGAGTAAAAAATATTACCAGGACAGTTCCAAAGACAAAAATTCTTTTTAACATAAAACCTCCTTAAATCTTTTTCGGGAATTTCGTTAAAGAAAGGAAAATTGTCAAGGGATTTATAAGAGAGTCTGAAAAACTTATTTTGTGGGATGCCTGCGTGAGCCGTAGCGTCCTCACTCCTGTGAGGACGAGAATCCGTTGCGACTGGGGTGGCGACACTGCCGTTTTTCGTAGGCCGGGCACCTTGCCCGACTGCACTCTTGCACTTTTTCAAAGACCTATGCAGAAACACGTAGAGGCACGGCGCGCCGTGCCCCATAGATCTCGCATTCCAATTGTAAAGTTAAAGCTTTACACTCCAGTCAAGAAATTTTAGCTTTATGGCAGAATTTAAGCAAAGAAAAGCGCAGGTTATTCCACAGGGGCTTGAAGCTTGTACTGCTTCATCTTGAATCTCAAGGAAGATTCCGGGATTTTTAAGGAGAAGGCTGCGGATTTTTTCACCCAGTTGTTCTCGATCAAAGCCTTGAGGATATACTGCTTCTCTAATACGGAAAGTCTCTCATACAAAGACAGGTTCTCTTTTTTCAGCTCGCTGGGAAGAGGGAACTTGTCCGACAGAAGCTCCTCTAACATGAATTCATCACTCTGGTTGTAAGCTAAGAGTCTTTTGGTCTCGTTTTCTAATTCGCGGATGTTTCCGGGCCAATCGTATTCTGAATAAAGCTCCAGGATCAGAGGTTTCAAAGAAAGCGCTTTCTGGTCACCGTTGGAATGTTTCCTTATGAAATGGTCCACCAGGAGTGCAATATCCTCTTTCCTTTCCCTCAAGGGTTGAAGCTTCAGATTAACGGTGTTCAGCCTGAAATATAAATCCTTGCGGAAGCGTCCCTGTGCTACCTCCTCTTCCAAGTTCTTATTGGTGGAAGCAACAATCCGGATGTCTATCTTCTTTTGCTTGATCTCGCCCAGGCGGGTGATGACTTTTTCCTCCAGTACCCTGAGCAGTTTTATCTGGATTGAAGGACTTAAATCACCAATCTCATCCAGATAAAGGGTTCCTCCATCTGCTTCCTCGAACAGACCCTTTTTGTCGAAGGTGGCACCGGTGTAAGCGCCTTTCTTGTGTCCGAAAAGCTCAGATTCAAGCAAAGGCTCAGGCAGAGCCGCGCAGTTGACTGCCACAAAGTTCTTATCTTTCCGGTTGCTGGAATAATGCAGTGCCTTAGCCAGGAAATCCTTGCCTGTGCCGGTCTCGCCCTCGAAGAGGACTGAAAGATTGGTATCCTTGATCTGCTCCAACTTCCACAATATCTTAAGCATCCGGCTATTCTGGGTAACGATCTGGGAGAACGAGCATTTTTCCTCTAAAATTTGCCTAAGGCGGAGATTATCCTCCTGCAGGCTTTTTTTCTGAATCTCCGAGACCTTCAAAGCCAGAAGGTCTGCAAAGGCGACTGCGAAATTGAGTTCCTTGGGGTTGAAAGAGGAGAAGTTATTTATCCGGTCAAGGTAGATATATCCACAGACCTCCTCCCCAGTAGAAAGCGGGATTAAAAGGAGAGTGTTGATCTTTCCGTTCTCCATGATCTTCCGAATGGAAGAAGAATGCGTGAGGATTAAGGGCTTTAAGCCATTCTCCTCTGTCCTTTTGGAAGAAGGATTTGAAGGGACCAGATTCCCGGCCAAGGTTTTGGCTTTATCTGGTTCTAAATTGTATAACGAAGGGAAGTAAAGCTCCTCTCCCCCATTTCTGTAAACTATAAATCCCCTTTCTCCCCTGACCTTCTCAGCTAAAAGCCTAAAACTGTCATCCAGCCCCCCGGCCTGGATACCCCGATACTCTGCATCTGAAAGATACTTGCGGAAAAGCTTGAACTCGTTCTCTGCAGAAAGGCTTTTCTGGCTCAAGGTTTTTTCTATTTCTTCTCTCAGCTTCGTGCAGGAGGAAAGTTTCTCTTGTTCAGCCAGTTCCATGAATAGCTTCTCTGCCCTGTCTAAAGCATAGAGGGAATTCTCAAAATTGTTCAACTCCAGCTCTATTTTTGCCAGGGAAAGCTCGGATTCGCCTTCGAAATATTTCAAGCCTAAATTGACAGAGAGCTTTTTGGCTTTGTTCAGGTAATTTGCTCTCTCCTGATAATCGAACCCTTCGGTGGAAGACAGAGTTAGGTAGGTTCTTATCTGTTCGTATTTGGCGTTGATTTCGTCCAGAATATTAACGCTTTTCTTGAAAACTTCTCTGGATTTGTCCCTTTCCTTTTTGAGATCATAGATTTCCCCCAAAACCTTGTAAGCTAAACCTTGCTCTAATCTTTCTCCTATAGCGTTTGAAACCTTTAATGACTTCTCAGCCGACTCTAAAGCTTTTTCTAATTCCCCTCTTTTTAGCTCTAACTCAGCTAAAAGCCTGTAGCTCTGACTGATTATTGCGCTCTGGGGTGCTATTTTCTCACCTATTTTGATAGCTTCAAGATAACAGGCTTCTGCCTCACCCAACTTCCCCTCCAGGAAATAAAGCTCACCCTGGTACTCGTAATAAATTGCTAAATCCCTCAAAGACACTTTTCTTTCAAGCAACTGGGAAGCTTTGTGGAAATAGGAAGAAGCTGGCTTGAACTTTCTTCTCAGAAGTTTAAGGTACCCTAAGGAGAGAAGGGAGTGGATAAGATATACCTCCTGTCCTGGCTCTTTTGTCATCCTGATGTTGGACAGAAGACACTTTTCAGCCAGGTCCAGCTCTCCGCTTAAGGTATAGACTCTTCCCAGGTTTCTCTGGATTGCACCAAGAGTGACCCGATCATTGTTCTTTTCCAGGTAAGGTATGCTTTCCTTCAGATATTCTGCAGCCCGGGCATAATCTGAGCGGATGAAATATATCTGGGCAAGCTTGTTATAAGCCTGCACAATCCCCTTTTCATCGTCTATCCTTCTGCAGGTCGCAATCGCATCCCTGAACTGCGCTTCCGCTTCCTTCAACCTCCCCAGGGCAAGATAATCCTTACCCAGGACCGTCTGTACCTGGGCAATTCTTCTATTCTCTAAGGTATTTTTAAAGAGTTCAAAAGCCCTTTCCCCGTTTACCAGGGAATCTTCATATTTTGCCAGACCGTAAAGAGTCAGTGCTGAGAGATAATAAAATACCCCCTTTTCCAAAGAGTGAGGATTAAAACCTCCTTGGATTTCAATCTCCTTGAGCTGGTCCCAGGCATCGCTGTATCTATCTTTCTCTAAAAGCGGCTCAATCTGCTCAAGTTTTTGAATTAAGGATAAACCTTCTACCTTCTCCTTCATTTCTTCCTAGGTAAAGATATATTTTTGACTGACAGGTCTTTCCTGACCACTTCTTGTTTCTTCTCTACCACCAGTATAAAAACGCCGGAATTGTACGGAAATGCCGAGTAAAAATAAACACTGTTCCGCACAGGGACAGAATACGGTTGCTTGATGATGGTAGGGTTGGACTTAACCTCATCCCAGGGGTGCTCGGGCATTGGTTCATTCGGGCCTGGACCCGCATGAACCGTGAGGGTTAGAGGTGAGAGGAAAAGAAGGATCAAGAAAGCTACCAGCCATTTCCTGAAGGTCATCTGTTTCGCCTCCTTTGGCCTTTTAAGGGTTTTTCTTTACCTACAATACTATCTGTAGCGCAAAATTGTCAAAGAAAAGAGCTTTTAAACCAATACTAATTTACCTCAATTGACCGAACTTGTCAAGTCTTTTTTT
>JALHSU010000193.1 GCA_022865345.1 Candidatus Zixiibacteriota bacterium | reverse complement strand
CTCTTTTTTCATCTCCTTTTCATATCCCCGGTTAAAAGCCACTAAACTGAAAAGGATGGAGATGGCAATTGCCACGCTCAAAATCGTAAGGGTTGTCCTGATCTTCCTTCTCAAAAGGTTTTTTATGGCTAAGCTAAAGAAGTTCATATCTCCTCCTGTTCACTATTCTGTTCTGATCGCTTCGATCGGTTTGAGTTTGGAAGCCCGATAAGCTGGATAGATTCCAGCCACCAAGCCTACAAAAATTATAAAGCCCAGACAGATTAAAAGAATATTCAGGTCAAATGAGACTACGCTTCCCTGAGGGGCTAAAGGAAGAAGCTTTTTGATTATCTTTTCAACCAGCCCCATTCCGATAATCGCTATTCCGATGCCTAATACTCCGCTTATCAAAGCCATTACTAAAGTCTCCACCCAGACCAACTGAAACACGTGCTCCCTGCCTGCACCCATCGCTCTCATCACTCCAATCTCTTTGGTCCGCTCGAAAACCGACATCAAAACCGTATTCAAAGCACCTAAGGCACTGATGATTATGGCGATGATGATAATGGACAATATCAAAGTCTTCGCCTGGGCAACCAAGTTCATCATTGTGCCCATAAGCTGGGACATAGTTATCACCTGTGAATCCGGCAGTTTCTCTAATTTTTCCACCACTGTTGGAATCAAAGTTGGATCTTTCACCCGTATTGCAATTCCGGTCACTTTATCCTTCTGCCCGAACATTTCCTGCGCAGCTTTAAGTGGAATGAAGAAGAACCCGTCATCTTTTGTTCCGGTCCTTTCCAGTATTCCTGTGACCACAAACTCCCTGTTTTTTTCCCTTACGAAAAATTTCTGACCAGGCTCATCTGTCTGCTCTATGTAAGCCGCATCCCCGCCCATTATCATAGAGTTTTCATCTTTGAAATAGCTCCCCTTTATCTTCCAGTACCTTTTCATCTGGTACATAGCCTCATCCATCCCGAAATAGATATCTGTCCGGTCCTCATCTGGTCTTATCACCGCAGACATGAAGAAAGGAGCAGCAATTTCTACCTCCGGGATCTTCTTCACCTCTTCTAAGACTGAATAACCGAAATAATTGGGGATTTTCCCTCCGGATAAAGCCAAAGACGCCGCCTCGTACGGGCATCCCCTCGGTACGAGCATTATCTGGTAACCCATCTTACCCAACTCTTCGGTCATTCCTTTCTCATATCCCTTGGTAAAAGAGAGCAATGAGAACAAAACCGTCACTGAAACAGCAATTGAAAGAACTGTCAGAAGAGTCCTGATCTTGTTCCTTAACAAATTCTTTAGTGCAAATAAGATGAACTTCATAGCTACTTCACCTCCTGAAAAAGATATTTATAAAACGCCAGGGTCTTCTTGGCACCATAAGCAATGGCTGAAGAGCCTTTGTCAGCCTCCTGCACTGGCTTGAGCAACTTTGTATTTATCTCTTTGGTATTCTCGAGCACGAAAGGAGAGTTAAGGTCCTTACCTCCGAATTGTTTCCTGAAATCCGGACCATTAAGTTCTTTTCCTTTCTTTTCCCTGTCCCTCTGGATGGTAAAATCTATTATCTTGCCATCCAGGGTAAATGCCCAGACTACTTCTATTGTCCCATATTCACCTCTTTCTGCATGTGGGTGTATCATCCCGATAAGCTCTTTCCCTTTGTAGATCTCATAGAAGGTCAGTTCGGTCTCATCCGAATCTAAAGGCCGGCCCAGGAGATCTTCGCACTTCTTCTTTGCTTCGCCGTCTATTTTTTTCAAAACCGATTTGTAATTTGTCGCCTTGGGATAGAGCTTATAGACATCCCTATCCGGAAACCTGAAAACGCAAACTGCCGCAAAAGTGGACAGAGGAAAATAGATTGCCAGAACCACAGTTAGAATCAATATTATCTTCTTAGATTTGAGAAATCTTTTCATCGTTTTTTCCTTTTTCCTTCTTCCTTTTTTTTGTTCTTTCGTCTCCCGTCTTACCTTTTATTCGCTCCCGTAGCGTCCTCACTCCTGTGAGGACGTTTGTTCGTTGCCAGAGCAAGCCCCCGTAGGGCAGGAGTGGCAACGCTACTTTTACTTAAAAATTCAAATTCAACTGGGACGTGAAAAGCCCAGTTTCCTTATTCATCCCTTCTGCATCCTTTGACCAGTTTTTTTCATAGACAACCCTGGGAGTGACATACTTGTTAATACGATAGCCTAACCCCAAACCCGTATCTATGATGTAATTTCTTACCTTAAGATTTGGATCCCAGTAGTTCATCTTTAGACTGGCTAAAATTTTCGGGGTGATCTCATAATCTCCTCCCAGATAAAATCCACCCACGTTTGTGTCCCCATCTCTGCCAAAAATCGCCTCGCCCCTGAAGGTAAACTCACGATAAGGATACTGAATGTCAAACCCTAATCTATTTTTATGGACGTAGTTTATTTTTTGCTCCTCTTTCATCATCATCCCTATCATATATTCACCTTCCGGTGCACCACCTATAAGCCCGGAGATCCCATATCTCAAATCGCCATTAATTCTGCCGAGCCTGAATATGAATAGACCCTCATTTTTAAGGCTTATTCTCCCATCACCCCGTCCATTGGTAAAAGATACGTCATACTCGTAATCCTTAAAATATCCTCCCACTTCCAAACCT